>JAEZBW010000624.1 GCA_023426765.1 Bacillota bacterium | reverse complement strand
TTTCAGGCCCGGCCGGGAGGCGGTCGTTTACGCCGAACCCGGCGAGATCGAAGCCCTGGCCCGGCATTACCTGGCCCATCCGGCCGAGAGAGCGCGCGTGAGCCAAGCAGCCAGGGAACGCATCCTGGCCGAGCACACCTACGAACGCCGTCTGGCGGAACTGGCCTTGGCCATGAAAAAGGCCTTCGGCGGATAACCGAAGGCCTTGGATGGGCGGGGAAAACCAGCGACGCCTAGGGAGCCGGGATGGTCAGGGCCTTGCCTACGGCGACTTTCGTCGGATCGGTGATGCCGTTGGCCTCGGCCAGCCGCTTTTCGCTCAAGCCATGGCGCTTGGCGATGGAATGCAGGGTGTCGCCGGGCTGGATGATGTAGGAACCCGGTCCGGCCGGCACGACCTTGGCCTTGCCGGAAACCGGCGCGGCGGCCGGCTTTGCGGCCGAAGCCGGGGCCGTAACCGGGGGCTGGACAACGGCGGTCGGCGTCGGGGCGGGTTTGGCTGCGGACCCGGCCAGCGGACGGACAGGCGTCGTGTCGGTCAGTTCGCGGCCGGCCGGACCAATCTGCGGGGCCGAAGCCGGCTCGGTCGAGGCAGACGGCGCGGACACGCCCGGCGGCGACGGCGGCAGGGTGTCGGTGGGGCTGCGCAGCCGGCTGGCAAAACCGCCGGGCGCGTTGGAACGGTCCAGCAGTTCGTTGTAGATCACGGCATAGCGGGCATACGCGTCCTGGTAGGCGGCAAAGGCGGCGTCGGCCGGATCGTGGCTCTGGCCGGCCTTCTGCCAGGCGGCGTGGGCGGCCGTGACCTGTTGCCAGGCAATGGCCGCGTCCTTGCGCACCAGGTCGTCGGACACGTACTGCATATTGCGTTCAAGCCCGTCGTATTTGCTGCACCCGGCCGTCAGGCCAAGGGCCGCGCCCATAAGGGCGACCAGCAGGAAAACAGTGGGTGTTCCTCGGAGCATCTCGGGTCCTCATGCCCTGGCGGGTCCGTTTCCGGGCCAGGCCTTTTCATGTCGGGAGGCGAGCGTTACATGCCCTGTAACGCGCCGTTCGTCAAACCGCCAACCCCTCGCCAACACCGGACGCCATGAAGCACCGCCTCGCGCCCCATCCGCCCGCCGCCGGCCTGCGGCCCCATCTGCCGCTGTGGGCGTATGGCCTGGAAGGCGATTGGCTCCTGCGCCATCAAGCCGCCGGACTGGCCGCCCTGGCCGCTCGCGCGCCCAAATTTTCGCTCCTGTCCGCGAGGCTTACCGCCTGGGCCTTCGAGCGCGCCCCCCTGGACCCAGCCCTGGCCGCCGCCGCCCGCGAGGCCGGCCGCCACCTGGACGACGCCCCGGCCCGCCGGGCGCTGACCCGGGAACTGGCCCGACGTCTGGTCCGCCCGGCCAACGCCCAGGCCCTGGCTCCCCTGGCCCAGGCCCCGGCCCCCGGCCCGGCCCTGGCCTTTCTCAGCGCCGCCATGGACGACCCACGGCATGGCCTCTACTGGCGCGGCAAGGCCTTTGCCCTGGCCTTGACGCGCGGGCTGCCGGAGCTGGCCGGGCAGGCCGTCGCCCCGCTTCTGGCCGATCCCGCCCTGGCTCCCCTGGGCGGCCGTCTGGCCCTGGAAGCCGCCCTGGCCTGGGACGACCCGGCCGCCTGGCAAGAGGCGCTTGCCCGCCTGGATCGGGCCTGCTTCCCGCGCTACGCCGCCCTGGCCCAGGCGCATCTGCTGGCCGAGACCGGCCGGAGCCAAGCGGCGGCCGACGTCCTGGCGACGCTGTGGCGCGAGGAAAACTGGCATCCCGATCTCACGGCTCGGCTGGCCGCGCTCCTGGCTCCGCCGCCGGCCGCCGATTTGAGCGCCCTGCCCGGAGCGCTCCACGTCTTCGTCTACACCTGGAACCGGGCCGCCCTGCTGGGGCCGACCCTGGAGCGGCTGGCAGCAAGCCGGCTTGGGCCGGCCCGGGTCACGGTGCTGGACAACGGCGGGACCGACGACACGGCGGCCGTGTGCCGGGCCATGGCCGAGCGCTTCGCCCCGGGGCGGTTTGCCGGCTTGTCCCTTCCCGTCAACATCGGCGCGCCGGCCGCCCGCAACTGGCTGGCCCGCGCGGCCGGCCTGGGGCCGCACGATCTGGCCGCCTATCTCGACGACGACGCCCAGGTCGGGCCGGACTGGCTGGAACAACTTGCCGGGGCCTTGGCCGCCGATCCCGAGGCCGACGTGGCCGGCGCCCGGGTGGTCGCCGACGCGCCGGGCGCGGCCCGGATCGCCCAGGCCGCCGACGTGCGGCTTTTGCCCCCTGACGAGGCCCATGCCGTGCGCCCGCTGGTCAACACCGGCCCCGGGCCGGACCTCGGCCTCTTGGCGGTCGTTCGTCCCTGTGCTTCGGTTTCAGGCTGCTGCCATCTGCTGCGCGCCCGCGCGCTCACCGGGCCAAACGCGCCCTTCGACATCCGCTTCTCGCCCAGCCAGTTCGACGATCTGGCCCGGGATCTGACCAGCTTCATCGACGGTCGCCGGGCCGTCTACGTCGGGACTGCCGCCGTGGCCCACCGCCAGCACGCCGGACCGGCCCAGGCCAAAAGCGCCGCCGCCGTGGGCCAGCTCCTGGGCGCGCGGACCAAGCTCGACGGGCGTTTCTCCCGGCAGGCCATGGAACAAGCCGCCGCACGCGACCTGGACCTGGCCTGGACCGCCCTGGCCGAGGCCTTTGCCGCGGTGCGCCAGCGGCTTTGCGATTAATCGAGGAGATACTGCCGGGGATTGACCGGCGTGCCGCCGGCCCGGACTTCGTAGTGCAGGTGCGCGCCGGTGCTGCGGCCG
>JAEZBW010000606.1 GCA_023426765.1 Bacillota bacterium | reverse complement strand
ACGCCGGACTGCTCGAAATTGCCGGCAAGGCGGATGTCGCCGATGTCCTGGTTGGCGTCGGAGAGGGGATACGGCAGCCACAGCCGCACGTTCTTGGCGCCGGCCTCGGTCTGAACATCGACCGTGTAGGTGACGGTTCCACCGCGCACCGTTTCGGCCAGGGCCGGAGCGGCCAAGGCGACAAGCAACACCAGGGCACAGGCAAAACGCAAACGCATGGGACCTCCCTGCTGGGCAAAAGGATTCACGATCACCAATTCATAAGGGATCGTGCCTTATGCCACAGGCGGCAGGCGGTTCACCAATCGTTTGTTGCTATTGTTCCCCCGGCCATGCATCACGAAGCGTCATAACACCGTGTCAGGCCAGGGCGTCGGTCACCACCGCCTTGCAGCCCAGCGTTCGGCGCACCGGACAACTCCGGGCGGCGCGCAGGATGCGGCGGCGGTCGTCGTCCGTGAGATCGCCTTCGAGGGTGACGGCGCAGGCGTAGGCCGCCGTTTCCGGGTCCGAGCGGTCGAGATTCACGGTCACGGCAACGCTGGTCAAGGGAATGTCGTGGCTGGCCGCGAACTTGGTCATGATCATGACCAGACAGGAGCCCAGGGCCGCCTCCAGCAGTTCGTGGGGCCGAAAGCCCTGGCCGGCCCCGCCTTTGTCCGGGGTGGCGTCGCACAGGCCAGTTAATCGGCCGTTGCCAAAGGCCACTTGCAAAGGCGTGGGAAGTCCTCGACATTCGATCATAGCCTTGTCTCCTTTTCCCGCTCATTGACCTAATCGGCCGGCAATAGCCAGCAAAAAGCCCCTGCCGGCAGTTGTCGGCAGGGGCTTTTTCAGGGCGTTGCACGGTCTGCATAGCCTCATCAGGGCTTGACGCGATAGATGTAGGCCTTTTCCGGCAACAGATACTTGCCGGCCAGTTCCTTGAGCGTTTCGGACGAGACTTGCTGGGCCGCCTCCACTTGCTGGCGCTCGCGGTCCAGGGGCCAGCCTCGGGCCAAGGCATTGGCCGCTTCGCTGCTGCGAGCCTTGAGGCTTTGGCGATCACGGTAGTAGTCGCCGGCCATGACGTTCTTGGCGCGCAGCATGAGTTCGTCGGGCAGCGGCGTGATGCGCAGCTGCTCAGCCACCTCCTTGAAACCAGCCAGAGCCGCGTCAGCCTTGTCCGGAGAAGCGCCAATGTAAAAGGCCAGGAAACCGGCCTGGGGCGACTGCCACAGGAAGGAGGTGACGGAATAGCCGAGGTTCTCGCCGTCGCGAAGCCGGGTTAAGAGCAGGCCGGACTGGCCGGACAGGGTCTCGTTTAAAAGCGTCAGGGCCGGCGTTTCCGGGGAGTCGCTGCCGGGCACGGGGAAGATCATGAACAGATGTTCCTGGTTGCGCTCGGTGAGCGTGGCCGCGCCGTCCCGGGTCTGGCCCCAAGCGGGCACGGGGAAGGCGAAGGGTTTGGCCGGACCGTCGGCCTTGGCCAGGGTTTCGGCCAACCGACGCACGGCGGCGGGGTCGAAGTCGCCGCAAACGGCCATCACCCAGGGCATGGTCTGCTGGGCCTTCCAGAAGCCGGCCACGTCCTTGGGCGTGAATTTGGCCACGGCGGCCGCCTGGCCCAAGCGCATGTAGCCGTAGGGGGAATCGCCAAACAAGAACGGGAAGATGCGGCGGAAAGCCAGGCCCATGGGATCGTCTTCCTTGGCCTTGATGGCGGCGAGCTGGTCCTTGACGTCCCGGGCGATCTCGGCCGGGGCAAAGGCCGGCGTGGTCAGCACCTCGGCGAATAGGCCGTACAGGTCGGTCTGGAAGCGGCTTGGGAAGCGCGCTCCGACCGAGAAGGAATCGCGGCCCGAAGCGGCCGAGATCGAGGCCGAACGGTCGGCCAGGAAGTCTTCCACGGCATTGGCCGAGCGTTTGGCCGTGCCGCTGGTCAGGCTGCTCGAAGCCAGCTCCGCCAGCCCCTGACGATCCTTGGTCAGCAGGGCGTCGCCGCCGTTAAAGACCATGGAGATGGAGACGTAAGGCAGGGTCGTATCGGGCAGCAGGACCAGGGTACGGCCCTGGCCCAGGGACACGGTCTCCACGCCGGACTTGTCGGCGGCGGCGGCGGACGCTGCCTCGACCGCCTTGGGCTTGGGCCAGACGCGCCCGGCCGTTTGCTCCAGGCCGGCGGCGGTGACCACGGCTTCGTCGGCCTTGGGGACCAGGGCAGCCACGGTCAGGCGCTCGGGGCGAAACGTGGCGGCGATGACGGCGTCCAGGCTCTTGCGGTCAACGAGCTGCACGGCGCGCAGGTAGTTGGCCTCGCCGCCCGGCTCGTAGCCGTAAAACTGGAAGTAGCCGGCCTTCATGGCCAAGCCGGCAAGGGTCTCCTTGGCCCCGAACAGGCCGTCCTCGGCGTTGCGCTTGACCCGCTCAATCTCCTTGTCGCTAAAGGCCGCGCCGGAGAGCTTGGCCAGATCGGCCAGGAGTCCCTGCCAGAAGGCGGCCACGTTCTTGGCGTCCAGGGTGGCGTCGATAAGGAACAGCCCGGAACGCTCCAGGGTCATGGCGGAACAGGAGATGTCGTCCACGAGTTGTTTATCATACTTGAAGGCGCGGTAAAGCCGGCTGGTCTCGTCGCCGGCCAAAAGCCCCGAGAGCACGTCCAGGGCGGCCTCGTCGGCGCTGCGCAGGGCCGGCATGGGGAAGGCCACCTGGAGGCGCACCTTGCCCCACTGGCCGTACTCCACCGCCACCGACTTCGTGAGTGTCGCGGGCGCGGCATACAGGGCCGGCGGGGTCACGGTCCGGTCATTTCGCAGATCGCCAAAAAGCGCCCCGGCTTCCAGGAGCACCTCGTCGGCGCGCACCTTGCCGGCCACCACCAGCAACATGGACTGGGGCTGGTAGCGCTCGGCCACGTAATCGCGCAGGTCCTTGTCGGTAAAGCCGGAAACCGTCTCGGGATAGCCGATGACCGGCCGGCCGTAGCCCAGGCCCGGCCAGACCAGATCCTGGGTCAGCTGGAACAGGCGGCTGTCCGGG
>JAEZBW010000573.1 GCA_023426765.1 Bacillota bacterium | reverse complement strand
CCACTGTGAATGAAGGTGAAAAGATAGACGACGTTGCTATCCCCGGCTATATTTTGCCTTATGGTGCCAGGATTGACAACAGCCCCGCATACAATGTTGCGACCCTGAAGAATCTGCAGCTGGAAGCACTGCCGGGGTACACCTTCGAAGTTTCCTTTGACAGGAACGTTTTCATGTCATTCCCATCGGGTTCGACGAACCCAGGCAGCAGAGAGAAGCCGTCATGGGCTTCGGCCAATACGAAGATTGGACCCCAGCCTGACTGGCCGCCATACCCGAATTCCACATCAGATAACGGAATTCGAAGCGTTCCACCCAGGACAACCACCAACTTCCGCACCGATATCGCGTTCTCTCTATCGGGCAATGATGTCAGCAAAGACACTAACCAACTGATCATCAGCTTCAGCACGCCGGTTAACCGGAATGAGTTTGGTATCGGCTTTGACTTCACAGACAATTGGACACTCAACTGGGCTGAAGACAACCAGTCTGTCACGGTCGACTTTGACAACAGCCGGCTTGATTGGGGCATGACCTGCAACATCATTATCTTCCGTCTGCGTGATATGGATAAAAACATGATCGGTACTCCAGACCAGGATAACAGCGAAATTTGGTATGCCGGCCCCGTAACAGCCGATTTCACCATCGCTGTTACAGACGAGGAAAGGGTGGTATTGGAAGGACCGAATGAAATACTGACAGGTATGGAATTTACCGTGGATGCAGACATGAGAGGCGTGGAAGACGGTGTATACGCGCAAGATATCCTCATTACATATGATTCATTGCTGTTTTCCCTTTTGGAAGTGGAAGGAGCCGATGGTGTTCAGGTGCTCAGCCCTGATGACGAAACCGTACTGGTTCCGGGAATGCTGCGTGTCATCGCCTTTAGTCCGGGCGGACTGACCGGGGATGCTCCCCTGTTTAAGCTGAAATTCCAGGCAGCTGAAGTTGTGGGTCAAACCGGACAAATTACCGTAGCATCGGCGAAGCTGGGTGTTGCACCCGCGGGAACGGTCATTGAAGCCGTGGGCACCACGCTGCCGGTATCCATTATTGGCATTCCTGTAACCGGAGTAAGCCTTGACAAGACATCTCTGTCGTTCAATGCGGCAGGCCAGAGCGATACGCTTACAGCAACGGTTGAACCAGCCAATGCGACGAACAGGGATGTAACCTGGTCTTCGAGCAATACGGCTGTGGCTACCGTTAACAACGGCGTTGTCACTGCAGTGGGTGACGGAACTGCTGTTATCACCGTTACAACCGTAGACGGCGGAAAGACAGCCACCTGTACGGTTACCGTAAATACCAGCATTGCCGTGGAAGGCGTAAGCCTTGATACAACCAGCCTGTATATGACAAAAGCAGGACAAAGTGCTCAGCTGACGGCAACGATTGAACCGGACAACGCAACGAACAGGAATGTAACCTGGTCTTCGAGCAATACGGCTGCAGCTACCGTGAATAACGGGGTTGTCACCGCAGTGGGCAACGGAACCGCTGTTATCACTGTTACAACCGCAGATGGCGGCAAGACAGCCACCTGTACAGTAACCGTGCTGATTGGGGACCTGAACGGCAACAGCAGCATAGATATCGGAGACCTGGCCGTGGCAGCCTACTATTACAACACGGATAGCTCCAGTGAGAACTGGGCGCAAGCACAAGCGGCCGATGTGGACAATGACGGCGATGTGGATATCGTAGACCTTGCCACCATTGCCAGAAGCATTCTGAATTAACCCATATGAAGGAAATGATATGGGCAGGATTCTATTCTGCCCATATCATCCTTATTAAGTGAAATCAATACTTAGCAGGAAGCATGTTTTGAGTAAATGTTTAAAACCAGTTTTAATAGAGATTATCACATTCATTTTCACTTAAGAAGAAAGGAAGTAGAGAATATTGGTATTTTGAACTTGGTTCAGAGGTGAATAATATGCAAAAAAGAATAAGATTAGAGGGAATGAATATATTCCTTGTATTTGTCCTTCTTATAACCATGATGGTTCCATCTTCTGCCGCAACATACACCGGTGACATGGACGTTTTTGTAACAGAATCAAACGGACAGATCACACTGCAATGGCAGGATCCTGAAAGCAGTCTTTATGCACGGATGAAGATTTCCGGTGCAGGGAAAGTCATCTATGTGGATGCAGGGGTTCAGCAGGCGGTTTTTTCCGACTTAATCAATGGAATACAGTATTCGTTTCGGGTATCCGCAATCAGCAATACCGGTGTGATATTGAATGAAACGGTGGTTTGGGGTACTCCCCGGGATGTGACACCTCCTGCGGCCGTATCCGGTGCAAACGGGATACCCGGTGAAGGCTGCGTTTTTCTGAACTGGATTGATCCCTTCGATGAGGATTTGGATAGAATTCGAATTGCTGGAATAAACGGAATTGTTGAGGTGGATAAGGGTGTGGGACAATTCGTGGCCGAGGAACTTGACAACGGAACGGAATACCGGTTTGTCATAACTGCAGTGGACACTTCAGATAATGAATCCGAAGGTGTGGAGGTGGTCTCCATTCCGGAGGCAGGGGCAAGAATTCACCTGGATGGGCCGGGAACCGTGCCCAGTGGGCAGCCATTTTCAGTATTTATGGATTTGAATTCTTCACGCAGCGATATTTATGCAGTTGAAGCAAGTCTTCAGTACAATGCGGATTACTTTGAATACCTGGCGTATGAGCAGGCTGAAAACGGAATTATGGTTGTCGGTCTTGATGATTCCTCCGAAGGAACTATCGAGGTGTTTGTTGCCAGCGACGGCAGTCCAATAACGGGGCAGGGAAACCGCTTGATCACACTGAGGTTTCAGGCAAAAAACACGCAGGAGAATCACACCGGATGGTTCCAGTTGGGACAGGCTTTCGCCGGTTTAGCTCCTTCGGGCGATAAAATACCTGCTGTAGCAAATTCCATCGGCATAACCGTAACCCAGGAATCAGGAGATCAAACTCATCCTGCCGAAGTAACGGGGGTTACCGTTAAAGCTGGTGACGGTTTCCTGAAATTGAACTGGATTGATCCGGAAGATGCCGATCTCAAGAGCATTGTAATCACCTTAAATGATTCCAATACATACGAAGTAGGTAAAGGTGTGCAGGAGGCCGTAATCAATGGGTTGGTGAACGGGCAGCTTGTTACCGTTAAAATTCAGACGGTGGATGAAACGGGAAATGCATCTGTGGGAATCCATATAACCGGAATACCTGGCGTTGAGGGAGATTTGAATTTTGACGGGGTGATCGATGTAGGGGATTTAGCGCTGGCTGCATATTATTACCGGTCTCAGGAAGGGCAACCCGGATGGGAACAGGCACGATATTGCGATATTACCGGGAATAGCGGACAGCCGGATGGAATAGTGGACATCCTGGATATTGTATTTGTTGCAGCGAAGATACTGGAGCAGCCATAACAATTAAGACGAATGAAATGGGGGAAATTATTTTATGAAACGTTTTCTTGTGTTCGCACTTTTGACTATTTTGTCTTCTGTAGCAGTGCTAAGCCCAATGATGTCATTTGCAGCAGCTCCTGTATTTTCAATATCTGCCGCAGGCAGCACCGATACGGGCAGCGCATTGGTCAGTATAACCCTTGATGGGACAAACCTGAATGACCTTTATGCTTATGAAGCGGTGATATCCTTTGATAGCAATAAGCTGGAGGTAGTAAAGGCTGTATCAGGAATAAAGGGGTTTTCCGTTCCGCCGAAGGTGGAAGAAAACAAGGTGTACATTGCTTTTACCAAGATAGGAAATGTGGCGGGTGAGAACGGAAACAGGAACCTTAGTACCATCAGTTTCCGGGCCAAGACATCCGGAACAGCCGCGATCAAACTGGAGTCGGTAAAAGCAGTGGATTCGAAATTGGCATCACAGACCTACCAATCGGGAAAGTCCGTTTCCATAGCGGTCCGCGGAGTCAATCTGGTACTGGAACCGGTTTTGGACAGGGAAACAGGCATAGCAACCGCCACATTGTCCATGACACAAATTGAAGGATTACAGGCAGAGGTACAAGCCAATTCATCGGGAATAAAGATGTTTGAAATTGAAATATTGAAAACCGAAGGTGCCCTGAATTATGCTTTAGAACTGCCGGTTAAGGCATTAACAAACCTGGCCCTGGAAAATTACTTTAACATCAGAACCCCCCTGGGGATTGTTCGAATTCCGGGGAATATGCTTGAGAGAGGGATGGCTGGAAATGCAGAATATGTGACTTTAAAAATCGGGATGGTAAATCCTGGAGCTTTCAATGAAACCCTGAAAGGACAGATTGGAAACAGACCAGTCATCAAACTGAATCTTGAAGCGGATGGAAAGGTGATTGCGTGGAACAATCGCAATGCCAATGTCCGTGTGACCATACCTTACCGTCCGACAGCAGAGGAAATCGCAGACTCCGAGCATATTGTCGTTTGGTATATCGACGGGGAGGGAAATATAATCCCTGTTGAAACAGGTGTATATAACAGTCAGCAGGAAACCGTAAGCTTTGTGACGAACCACTTCAGCACATATGCTGTTTCCTTTGTGAAGAAGACCTTTGATGATATTCAGGATCACTGGTCCAGGAAATATGTGGATGTAATGGCCTCGCGGGGCATTATCAAAGGCATTCCCGGCAATAAATACGGATACCAGTATGACATAACCCGTGCCGACTACGTTACCTTGCTTGTAAGGATGCTGGGCATATCGACCACAGTGGAATCTAATTTCGAGGATGTCAGGGTTGACGATTATTTTTATCAGACAGTTGGGATTGCAAAAAAACTAGGAATTGTTCAAAGCGATGAGAAACTTTTCAGACCCAGGGATTCCATCACGAGAGAAGAGATGATGATGTTTACGGC
>JAEZBW010000654.1 GCA_023426765.1 Bacillota bacterium | reverse complement strand
CGGTATGCTTATGACAACCGGCATAGGAATTGTTCTGACCATATTATTTGGGATCTTTGCATCAGGTCTGATTGGAATTTTTACATCACTGCCGGAAGTTATCACTGAAGGGGCTACCGTTTTGACGATCTATATGTGGTCATTCCTGGTCCTTGGCCCACAGATGCTTGCTTCGACTACCATTCAGGCCTTCGGAAAGGCAAAAGCATCTCTGCTTTTGTCAATAGCCCGTCAGGGGTTGTTCTACATTCCGCTTTTGTTTCTGCTGAACAACCGTTTCTTTTTCAAGGGTTTGCTTTGGGCACAGCCCGTGTCGGATGCGATAACCCTCTCACTTGCGCTGGTGCTGCTTGTGTTTATTCTGAAAAAGTATCAGAACAAAGAAGATGTAAAAATATCTGACTTAGCCAATAAAAGCGCTCTGCACAGGGGCGTCATTACAATCAGCCGTGAATATGGCAGCGGTGGGCGCGAGATAGGTGAAAAGCTTGCAGCTGAACTCAACATCCCTTATTACGATAAGAAGCTTATTGATTTGACAGCAGCAAAAAGTGGCCTGGACAGTGAGCTGATTGGTGGTATTGAGGAAAGCGTGACGGAGGAAATTTCGCACAATGCGCTGACATGCGCTTACTATAGGGGAAATATATTCGCATATGACGGAACGCCGGAATCAGACAGTATATTTTCTGCTCAAAGCAGTGTGATCAGTTCTCTTGCCGATGCAGGCGACTGCGTCATCGTAGGGCGTTGCGCGAATGCTGTGCTAAAGAGCAGGTGTGACAGTTTTAATGTGTTCATACACGCGCCGATTGAAAGTCGGATAAAGCGAGTTACCGAACAATATGGTGTAAAAACCGACGACGCAGAAAGCCTTATCAATTGTGTAGACAAGGTTAGAGCAGATTACTATAAACACTATACTGGAGATACCTGGGGCAATAACAGCAATTATCATTTATCTTTAGATAGCAGTGAGTTGGGTGTTGACGGCTGCGTGAATGTAATACTGGAAGCGTTAAAAGTGAGGAAAACACCGGCTTAAACTGAATGGGGGCAGTTCGTGTGGTTGATGCTTACCCAAAATTATGCTACGATAATCACAGGAATGGCATAAAATTACAGGTGTGGCAAGACAAACAGCAAAGGCGTTTAACGGGAATAAACAGAGTTATTAAATTCATAAAGCGAGGAAATTGTATGAGCAAAGTAATTATACAGGAATGCGAAAACTATGACCTTGAAGATGTAATGGAGAAAATAAATGCCGCAGTACAAATTCTCGGCGGATGGGATAAATTTGTTAAGCCGCAGGACAAAGTACTCCTTAAGGTGAATCTGATTGGTCCCAAGTCACCCGAATCAGCTGCGGTGACACACGCTGAATTTGTCAGAGCATTGGTCCGAATATTGCAGGGCAGGAACTGCAGTGTATGGATTGGTGACAGCTCGGGGGGAGCTATAGCGGGAATAGCACCTACAGCACAGAGTTTTAAAGCTTCAGGATTCGAGAGGGTAGCGGAGGAAGAAGGAGCGGAGATAAAGAATTTTGATCGCGAGGGTGTGGTGGCTGTAAAGCCGGAAAGCCAGTGCGAAGAAATGATGTATATCGCGAAACCTATGTTCGAAGCCGATGTGGTTATTAATTTACCGAAATTAAAAACACACTCTGCACAGATTTTTTCCGGAGCTGTGAAAAATGTATTCGGATGCATTCCTGGGCTCAAGAAGGCGAAATATCATAAAATGGCTCCGGATTTAAATGATTTTGGACAAATCATCTGTGATATCCATCGAGCCACTAAAATACAGCTTCACATCATGGATGGGGTTCTGGCAATGCAGGGAGAGGGACCGACAGCAGGCAGCGTTTATCATGCCGGTAAAATCCTCATCAGCGAGGATCCGCTGGCATTGGATACTGTGGCGGCAAAAATGGTCGGGATTGATGTTGAAGATGTGCCAATACTGGAAACAGCCCGGAAACGGAATCTTGGAGAAGGTTGGTTAAAAAACATCACACTTGCAGGTGATTATGATCAAGTTCCCAGGTTAGCCGGTTTTAAACTGCCCAAGCGCTTCAGGGGAGTAAAGAAGCGCAATAGCAAAGCTATTGTAAAAGTGATTGATTTTTTCAAAACACACCCCAGGATCAATCCTGATAAATGTAAAAAATGTAATATGTGCGTGGAAAGCTGTCCGGTACAGGCAATTGATAAGGACACGAAGCATATAGATTATAATACCTGTATAGATTGTATGTGCTGTCATGAGTTGTGCATGTTTAAGGCTGTAGAGCTTAAACATGAAAATAGGGCAGCAGGTTTTATATCAGGCTTCATCAAATAATGATGGGAAAGGTTGAATGATTCTATTGAAGGCACCTGTTAAGGGGTTTTATCTTTTGGATAACTCAGCGCACAGTCCCATATTACTCAGGTATATCCGCTTTGCTTCCACGAGTCGTGGTGTACAACGCGCAGCCTAACCAGAGACAGGTTTACAGAAATCTGTTTGATTTGGTATTATAGAAATGCAACCAGAATTCTACGTTATGAGGGTGATAATCATCATGATGACGAACACAAAGATGAGCAACTCGACCAAGTTGAAATTGTTGACAGACATACTGGCATCCGGCGGACAAAGAACCTTCATCCAAATGCATAATTCTCCCGATCCCGACTCAATCGCCAGCGCCTTTGGGCTGCAATACCTTTTAAGACATGAGGGGTTCGATGCAGTTATTTGTTATCGGGGTGCGATTGAAAAGTACAGCACCAACAAAATGATTGAGTTATTGGACATCTGCCTGAAGAATATCAATGATATTCAGGACATGAAGGATAGAGATTATATTATTCTCGTTGACTCACAAAAATTCAACTCAAATGTGACGGACTTTATTGGAAATGAAGTCGCAGCCATTGATCATCATCCTGTATTTCATGAAGTGCAGTACCTGTTTGAAGATATCCGTCCGAAGGTGGGTGCGTGTTCTTCCATCATTGCCGATTATTTTCATGAAAATGAGATTGCTATTCCTAAAACGATTGCAACAGCACTTCTTTATGGCACCAAAACAGATACGCTTGATCTATCCAGAGGTGTCAGTGAACTGGATCTGGATATGTTCTATAAGCTGTATAAAACAGCAGATATCGACCTTTTAAACCGGATTCAGCTGAACCAGCTGCAGTTTAGCGAGCTTTCCGCTTACAGCAATGCAATCAGAAATATTAAACTATATGATAATGTTGGTTTTGCCTACCTCGGGGCTGATTGCCCAGATTCACTGCTTGGAACGGTTTCAGATTTCATCATATCCTTGAAGGAAGTTGAGTTTTCGGTGGTTTATTCAAACAGGAAGGCGGGAGTTAAGTTTTCCATACGGAATGAGACAACCGATTATGATGCGGGCAAGGTCATCATGAAGGCTCTGAACGGTCTGGGCAGCGGGGGTGGCCACAAAACCATGGCCGGCGGTTTTATTCCGGAAGCAGCCGTCGAATCTATGGGCCATTTGTTTCATTCTTTTATCGAAAACAGGATCATGGATATTCTGAAGTCTGAAGGCTCATTCAAAACATCATGTGGCTCAGAAAGTTAAAAATATGTATCGATATATTCCTGACGAGTATCCTGGTATGTCGCCCGGTGCTTGCACCTATCAATGTCCTGGGGGATATTAACCTGATAAAGTTTCATTTAAAACAGAAAACCCGGCAATTTCTTTCTATCATATTGTATATAATGCATTTCTAAAAACGGGCAGGCTGATCAGCTTGCCTTATTTTTGTTTTCTTGAAGTGATAATAAAACAACTTGACACCATAACGTAACGGTAGTAAAATAAAACCAGTAAAAGTTACTGAGGTGTATCATGGCTTCGACGCAATACCGCATTGGCGAGCTTGCCGAAAAGGCAGGCGTTACAAAGCGAACCATCCATTACTATATGGGAAGGGGCCTGTTGCCGGCTCCACAGGGGACAGGCCTCGGTACTACCTATTCCGACGAGCACCTCTTCCGCATCATACTCATAAAAAAGCTGCAGGATCAGTATCTTCCGCTGGATCAAATCCGTAAAAGAATAGCTGACATGACACTGGAGGAGGTCAGACGCAGCCTCGAAAACGAACCTGTAATCGTATCGGAGCAAACTGTCAAATATTCAGTGGAGAGAGCGACAGGTTCAACCTATAACAGAATTCCCGTCGGTTTTGGGGTTGAAATTCATTATCCGACAGAGGATGAAAAAGCTGCGAAACTTGCTGAAAAGCTGTATCAATACGTTGAAAAAATCATGAAGGAAGGTTGACGAGTGTGAACGAAGGAAGTTGCATTGTGGACAAATCTACGGGAAGGCCTGCCTGCCCCCTGCTGGGCACAGAGGTTTCAGCGGTGATTGACATGAACATGGCCGAGGTGACATTCGTGCAGAATTATGTCAATACCAGCCCTGGAAGCATTGAGGTTCTTTATACCTTTCCGCTGCCGCATAAGGCTGTGGTCACAGGGTTTAAGGCAAGAATCGGAAATCAGGAGGTTACAGGTACATACAAGGAGAGGGAAGCTGCTTTTGAAGAATATGACGATGCCCTTCGACGGGGGAACAGTGGTTTTCTGCTTGAAAGCCACAGGCCCGATATCTTTCAGGTTTCTCTTGGTAATATTGCCGGTGGTGAAACCATTTCGGTCACGATATCCTATATCGAAGATGTTCAATGCGTTGACAGCGAGCTGTACTGGGTTCTGCCCACTGTCGTTGCCCCAAGGTACATTCCGGGAAATTCATCGGGTGTTAAAACAGGTACCGGTGTGGTTTCTCCCACCAACCAGGTGCCTGATGCAGATTTTATCACCCCACCCATTGGCAACGCCCCCTATACTTTAGAACTGAAAGCACACCTGAAAGGCTTTCGCGGACTGAAGAAGATCACGTCTCCGTCCCACCCGATTGTCATTTATGTAGAGGAGGATGGTTTTGCGGTTACCCTGGCCAAAGAAAACGAACCGTTAAACCGTGATTTCATTTTAAACGCCGAGATGGATAAGGCTCCAAGCAACCGGCTGATCCTTTCCCGCGATGGCGATGAGGTTTTTGGAGAGCTGACCATAGCCCTGGAGCCGGAAGAAATTCCGCAGCAAAACAACTGCGAGTATACCTTTGTGATTGATGTTTCGGGGTCCATGGCCGGGCAAAAGCTTGAACAGGCGAAAAAGGCGCTGCAGCTTTCTTTGCGCAACCTCATTGAGGGTGACAGGTTTAATATTGTTGCCTTTGAAAGCGGCTTCACCTGCTTTTCAGAGACGGTGGTACCCTATACGCAAAGCAATCTTGAAAAAGCCGATCGCTGGGTAACCTCTCTCAAACCCCTGGGGGGTACCGAAATTCTGCAGCCCCTGCGCTTTGTTCTTGAAAGGCCCCGCACAGATAATACCGGCAGGGTTGTGCTTCTTTTCACCGATGGCCAGGTTGGCAATGAAAAGGAAATCATCCAGCTTGTCAGCAGAAACAACAAAGCGCTGAACTTGTTTACCTTCGGCATAGACACCGCTGTCAACAGATATTTCATCGAAAGCCTCGCGCAGGCTGGAAATGGGCTGCCCGAGGTTGTCTTCCCGGGGGAAAGGATAGATGATAAGGTCATCCGGCAGTTCTCCAGAATTCATCAGCCCTTTGTCAGCGACGGTAAAATTTTCGGAGCAGATGGGGCCGAGCTTGATACGGTGCCTGCTATACCATCCCGGTTGTATGGCGATGAGGAATATACCTTCCGTTTCCGTACAGCAGGTGTAGCAGAAAAGCTTATTTTTTCAGGTGTTCTTGGAAACCGGAGGCTGGAGGTGCAAATCCCGTTAACAGCCAAAGGGGATTCCAGGCTGTTATCCCTGAAATGGGCAAAAGAAAAGATCCGAATGCTGGAGGAAAGCCTGAGTTCCGGAAATCCAAGAAGGGATGAGCTTGCGAAAAAAGAGATCATTGCTTTGTCCGAAAAGTACGGCGTATTATCTACCCTGACTTCTCTTGTGGCTGTATATGAAAGGTTCAACAAAGTGAAGGGCATACCCGAAACCATCGTTGTTCCTGTGGCAAAGCCTGAAGGATGGGAGTTGTTTGGCCGTCCGCAGCCTGTCTTTGCTGCATTCATGGCACCGAATTTCGTTACCGAAAGTGCGATCCGGTATGCCGATGATTATGCATTGGATGTTCCCAGCTTTCTTAAACGCAGCAAACCTTTACGAAGCAATAAACGCAGCGCTGTGGCTCCTGCACCAAACGAACGGGGCATCTCGAAAGGTTTGATGCACAAAGAAACATATACCGAGGAAGAGGCCACATTTGAAGATGTGCAGGATTTAATTCGGGAAGCCGCAAGAAAGCAAAAAGCAAACGGAGCATTCGGTGAAGATAAAACGATCACTTTGAAGACTTCCTGCTTCATCATTGCCATGCTGTTATTGGAGGATCATTGGAAGCCTTACAAAATACAATTAACTAAAGCCGGCAAAGCGTTACTGAGAACAGAGGATGATTCCCTGCTTCTGAAAGTAATTGCTGTTGACATGCTGGAAACCCATAGGCTTATACCCCGGGATGAAGCGAGTAAGTTCCTGAACGAATCCAAAAGCCGTATGAAGGACGCACAAATTGCAGTGCTGGATGCATTTGCCGCAGGAGATCAGGACATCCTTAAAAAAGAAATCCCTGTCAAGAATGAGGGTGAACCGCTTGCGGAAAGTCTTTTGAAAATCGTCATCGAGTGAAACTGCTCGGCGAAAGCTGAACAACCCTGTACACCCAGTATCCACTGTCCCCCTGTACCATGCATCATATCTCTTGATTATCGTCTAAAACTGGAGTAAAATGGGGGTAATTTCTCAATGAAGAACGGAAAGGGGAGGATAGCATGCTCGTTGGAATAATCCTGTATTCAGCAATTATTTGCGCATTTGCAGCCATG
>JAEZBW010000544.1 GCA_023426765.1 Bacillota bacterium | reverse complement strand
CCCTTCACCTCTCCGATGGATTTGCTGATGTTCAAGCCGCTTTCCTTCTTCAGCCGCATCCGCATGGGCCTGATGGTGCTGCAGGCACGCTTTGTGAAGGATCACCTTGCTATTGAAAACACCACCGCCCGGGAGTGGATCATCAACCGGGGCGGAAAGGAATGCTATGATCTTGTCTGGGAACCTCTGTTAAACTCAAAGTTTGATGTTGATACCGAAAACATTGCAGCCACCTGGATCTGGAACAAATTCAAGCTGCGGGGCGGAAGCCGCGGGAAAAATATCAGCAAGGAGCTTCTGGGGTACCTGGATGGCGGATTTATAAAGGTTTACGAGGCCATGGCTGATAAAATCCGTGAAAAAGGCGGAGAAATCCTCCTAAATTGCCCTGTGCAGGAGCTCGGTAAAGATAATGACATCTTCCGGATAAAGGCAAACGATAAAACAGAGCAATATGACCGCGTTATTTTTACCGCCTCTCCGGAGAAGCTTTCCTATGTGATCAAAGGGATGGGTAAAACTTATCTGGATATGCTGCGGAAAATCAAATACAAATCCAATATCTGTATGATCCTCGAGCTGAAGGAAAGCCTCTCCCCCTATTACTGGATGACCGTTGCCGATAAAGAGCTGCCTTTTGTTCTGGTGATCGAGCAGACCAACCTGATTAAGAACCACAAATATGGAAGTCATATTGTTTATTTGTCCCGCTATCTCGATCCTGCCAACGAGCTGTTTCAGAAGGAAGATGAAGTGATCCGGGAACTATTCATTGATGGCTTGAAAAAGGTGTTCCCCAATTTCAACGAGGAATCAATCCTCCAGTGCCATGTGAACCGGACCATGGATGCCCAGCCTGTGGTCAGGACGGGATATTCCAAGCTGATTCCCGATATCGAAACCCCAATGAAGGGCCTGTATCTGGCGTCCATGGCACAGATATACCCCGAGGATCGCGGCCAGAACTACGCCATCCGTTCCGGCCTGGAAGTGGCCGATCTCTTAAAATGAGCCGCTGGGACGGTTCTATTTGACTCAATTATTATGTATACCATCTGCAATTGAGCATGGAGGAAATTAAACACAGGGGGGACGGTTAAAAAAACGTCCCCTTTACTCCCGTTGTTTTATTTCCTTAAATGGTTTATTATTTCTGCCTTTATAGCCGGGGAATAATTTTACTAACGGTAGCAGTTCTAATCCGCTGGTGAGGCTGGTTACAAGCAATACTTGCAGTTCCCTGCTTGTTTCCCCATAAAGCATACTATAAAATAGAAGATACTGGTATTTGGCAAAACTCCACGCATAGGTTCGGTGCATCAATCATTCACTCAAGCGTATGTTGATCAGGGAGGTTGGCTGAATGGGAAAAAGAGTTCTTTTTGCTTCTTTTCTGTTTGTATTATTTCTTTCATCGATGATATACAGTAATGCGGCTATGGTCAGAATTGATGCACCGAAAAACCTGACTGCAGAGAAAAAAGCGGATCTATCAGGAAGTTCTATCTTTCTTATTCAGTTTGATACACCGGACTCTGTAAAGCTGTTGGGTGAAAAAGGGGCCGACAGCGGTGCCGATCTGTATTATGAAGTGGAATGCAGGATTGGCCGGGGTGAATGGGAATCAGTCGATGATGTCCACTTCTCCGAAGGGGAATATATTGCTATTAAAGATTCTGAAAATGCAGTAAATACGAGAACAAATATCTATTCATTTCGTGTCCGATTCGGGTATTATTATCAGGATGGCTTAACAGCTCCTCTTTACTCATTGTATTCCAATATCGCCTATATCGGAGACAAATCAGCCCTCGGCACTTATCATAATGCCAGTTCCTGGGCTGTTTCAGAACTCGACAAAGCGCTGTTGTACGGCTTCATTACTGATAATATTAAAGAGAAAATGAATGCGCCGATTACCCGCGAGGAAATATGTGAAGTGATGATGGCACTTTATGAAAGTATGGCGGGTGAGGTTTCTGAAGACAGTTCAGATAAATTCACCGATACGGATAATCCTGAAATCTTAAAAGCTTCACACCTGGGTATTGTTACAGGGGTTGGAAACAATCGGTTTGATCCTTTGGCGACAACCAACCGGGAACAGGTTGCAACCATGATTTTCAGGGCAATAAAAGTGCTGCAGCCTGATGGAGATTTTTCAACTGACGGAGAGAACAGCTTTATAGATGAAGATGAAATTTCTTCGTGGGCATTGGAAGCTGTGAAATACATGAACAGAACGGGTCTACTTAAGGGCAGCAACGGTAACGCAGATCCGAAAGGTGTCACTACACGGGAACAGGCGGTACTGATTGCGACCAGGGCATATGAAAAGCTAATCACACAGGGCGACGGTGATGCCGGTGATATGATTTTGGGTAGTAACAGCAGCACCCAGGGAAAGGATTCACAAAATATTGAATCCTTAATTATCCGTAGATAGTCAAACCATGATAATTAATTGAGCAATGTGGACTGGGTTATCCATAATAAATGAATCAAATAGAACCGTTCCCATCGCACAGGAGGTATACATAATTGTTGCGCCAAATAGAACCATCCCAATGACTCAAATGAGAGCCTTAAAATTTCTGGAAAGGTAATGATAATGTATCTTCAAATTTGCTCTTTCCAGCTTGCGGTTCAAAGAATCAGGCAAATCCTCCATTCCTTTTTTCTCTAAAATCAAGTTTGTTTCCTCTTCGCTAAAACTTTCAGTATCTACAAAATGATGTATGTACTCCCTGTTCTGAGGGCAAATCTTCTGACAATGCATACAGCCTACAATAC
>JAEZBW010000531.1 GCA_023426765.1 Bacillota bacterium | reverse complement strand
CCTTCATGCTTACGGCAAAGCCGGACAGGGATTTGTCAAACTTCTCAACCGTCGCATCCAGGGTTTGGCTGGACACATTCACGTCCATCACTACATTGGTAAGCTTATCCCCAAAGTCTTCCACCGTTTTTTGCAGTGAAGCCTGAATCTTTTCTCCAAACTCCATAAAGGTTGTCCGAAGAATATTGTTCATCATGGTATACTCGGTTTCCTTGTCCTGGGAGACAACTACCGAAACCGTATTATCCAGATATTCTTCGATATGGATCATCAGGTTTTCCCTTACTTCCTGGGCGTTGACAATGGTCATCAGGATGGTGAGGATGATGGAACAGCCCACGCCTACCAGACTGGTGGTAAAGGCCACCGACATTCCCTCAAGGGAGGAGACCAGACGCTGCAGGATCTCCTGAATCCCCGCATTCTGGGTTATCCCGGTCATATCCATTTTGGTGAAGATCCCGGCCAGCTCTCCTACCGCCGCGGTAAGACCTACGAAGGTACCAAACAAGCCCAGGGTAATCAGCAGGGTATTGGTGTTTTTAATGAAGCGCTCACCAAGAGCCAGACCGCGAAGGCGCAGGTTGAAGTTCTTTTCAATGATAGCCTGGGTATTCACTTCGCTGTAGCTGCCCTGCGCGGTGCTTTTATAATCTTCGACAATTTTATTCAGAATATCGTTGTGGAAGGTTCCCTCTTTTTTGCGGTGCCAGTTCAGCAGATCCTCCAGAATGACGGCATATTTCCTGCGTATGACCAGGTTCGAAGTAAAGGAGATGATAAAAATGACAAAGGTGGTCATGATGATGGTCATACCAAAGCCTTGCACCTGTTGATAAATGTTTTTCAAGGTTTCTCCCAAGTCAGCTCACACCCTTCCATAAGGATAAAATTTCACTTGTTTGTACAATCTCTGCGCAATGCGACTGTATATCATTCAGTATAGCATATTGTGCCACAATTCGGGTTACAAATGGATTAAGGATTCTCTCTTTTTTTCTACAGCTTGTCCTTTTAGACCCGGTTACATAAAAAAAGGTTCCAGCTCCATATGGATTCATATACCCGTATTGTGGTGACGATAACATCATTATGAAACAGCGGGCAGGGTTATTCCTTTTTTCCTGTTTTCCCGGTGATATTCGGGCAAGCTATGGGGGTATCGGTATAACGATTGTCAAACCTCCGTCCCCCTGACACGCGGTGAAATTCGGGCAAGCTGTGGGTGTAACCTGAAGGAAAGTGTGTTAAAATAATTCGTGTTTCAACTGTGCAACAAGGAGTAAAAATGATGATTCAGAATATCGTATTTGATCTCGGTCAGGTTCTGCTAAGCTATGCTCCCCGGAAATACCTGGAGAAGCTGCATGAAGACCCCGTTAAGCGGGAGCTTCTGTTTAAAGCGGTGTTTGGCAGCCAGAGCTGGCTGGATCTGGACCAGGGCCTTATCGATGAAGCAGAAGCCTTTCGCAGAATGGCAGCCACGCTGCCGTCCTACCCCGAGGATATTCAGTATCTGCTGGATCACTGGGACGAAATGCTTGTTCCCATAGATGAGACTATCGCGCTGCTGCATCGTTTGAAGGAGCGGAATTTCAGCCTGTACCTGCTCTCGAACTTTCATGTTCGGGCATATGAAAGAGTGTACCGCCGGTATTCCTTTTTTCAATTGTTTGACGGAATTCTGATATCTTCCCATGTAAAGCTTTTGAAGCCGGGCGCAGCCATCTACAACAGGCTGCTGGAGGAATATTCGCTTCCTGCCGAAACCTGTGTGTTTATCGATGATACGCCTGCAAACGTTTCGGGTGCGCAGAGCGTGGGGATGGCCGGGCAGGTTTTTCGGGATGCGGATGCGCTTAAAAAGGACTTACGTACAATGGGAATTCTGTAACAGCATCCTGTTATTGCATATTCATCAGAACTTGGTATAATAAGAGTAAATTGCCGTCCTGAGCACATCCTCAGGCATATCGGCAGGGACGAATCAATATACATGACAGGAGACCGTTCGGAAAAACGGTTCATTCATAAAGCGCGGGCTTTGGGTTCTGAAACCCCAGTATGGGTTTATGCGCGTTTTTTATGAATAAACTGACTTTCCGCTCCGGCTGCTGGATACAGGGAACTGTTGGGAGCGATACATATGCCGTTAAAGACAATCGACGAAATCAATGAAAAAATCAGTGAAGGAAAAGCCATTGTGGTGACCGCCGAAGAGATGATCGATATCGTGCGGGACAACGGGCCGAAAAAAGCTGCGAAGATGGTGGATGTGGTGACCACGGGCACCTTCAGCCCCATGTGCTCCAGCGGGGCCTTCATCAACTTTGGCCATTCCACGCCGGCCATCCGCATGACCCGGGTATGGCTGAACGATGTGATGGCCTATGCCGGGATTGCCGCTGTTGATGCGTATATCGGGGCCACCGAGCTGTCCGAAAGCCAGGGCATGGCCTATGGCGGCGCCCATGTCATTCAGGATTTTATTGAAGGCAGGGATATCCGGCTTCGCGCCGAAAGCTATGGCACCGACTGTTATCCCCGGAAAAGCATCACCACCACGATCAATAAAAACAATGTCAACCAGGCCATGATGTTCAATCCCCGGAATTGTTACCAGAATTATCCTGCTGGAACCAATTCCACCGACAGAACCATCTATACCTATATGGGTACGCTGTTACCGCAGTTTGGAAATGTCACTTATTGCACTTCCGGTCAGCTCAGCCCGTTGCTGAATGATCCGGAGTACCGCACGGTGGGAATCGGAACCCGGGTTTTTCTGGGCGGGGCCCAGGGGTATGTTGCCTTTGAGGGAACGCAGCATGATCCGGGACAGGAGCGCATGCCTAATGGCACGCCGGTCAGCCTGGCCGGAACCCTTTCCCTGATCGGGGACATGAAAAAAATGTCGGTGAAATACATTCGTGCGGCGGTTTATGAGAAGTACGGCACCACCCTGTTTGTGGGCGTGGGCATTCCCATCCCGGTTCTCGATGAGGATATGGCCATGAAAACCGGCGTCGCCGACAAGGATATTTATACGACCATTGTGGATAAAAGCGGTCAGACTTCGTTTTCACAACGGGTGTCCTATCAGGAGCTTCGAAGCGGATCGGTTGTCATCAATGGCAGGAAGGTTCCGACCGCACCCCTGTCGAGTATGAAAAAAGCCAGGGAGATCGCGCAGGAGCTGAAAACCCAGGTCCAAAAGGGAGAATTCCTGCTGACAAAGCCTGCAGAATTGCTGCCGAAGCATCAACAACGCCTTGGCAAGCTGGAAGTAAGGGGGGATTGAAATGACCATCAAGGTAAACCTGACATTTCCGCCTGCAAAGGTAACCTTCCCCTTAATGACTTTACTGGTACGCAAATACGAGCTGGAAGTGAATATACTTCATGCGGATATCCTCCTGAACAAAACCGGGAAGCTGATTGTCGAGCTGGCAGGGGAAAAGAAAAATATCGATGACGCATTGCAATATATCGAGGAACAGGGCATTACATACCATGTTTTTAACGGAACACTGACGTGGGAAGAAGAGAATTGCGTCCATTGCGGCGCCTGCACCTCGGTGTGTCCCTCCAGGGCTTTAACCATAGACGCACCTGATTATACCCTGGCC
>JAEZBW010000529.1 GCA_023426765.1 Bacillota bacterium | reverse complement strand
ATAATGTAATGGGTGTTGCCAAAGCCGCACTGGAGGCATCGGTCCGTTACCTCGCCCATGATCTTGGCGCTGAGAATATCCGGGTGAACGCCATATCGGCCGGCCCGGTTAAAACCATGTCCGCCATGGGCATTCAAAATTTTGGAGATATTCTGAATACGGTAAGGGATAAAGCCCCGTTAAAAAGAAATGTATCCCTGGAGGAACTTGGTGCAGGCGCAGGCTTTCTGTTAAGCGACCTGTCGGCAGGGGTGACCGGCCAGGTTATCTTCATCGACTCGGGGTACAGCATTATGGGGACATAAAGGAAGCGAAAGCTTCCTTTTTAAACGTGCTTTTTTTACAATTTGTTCATATTTTGTTCAAATGAATACGGCATAATGAAATAGACTGCAAAGAACCTGCAGGGTTACACGAAGTTAACCGCCACAGAAGGTTTTTGTGGTAGAACGGAGGAACATCAATGATAGAAATTCAAAACCTCACAAAACACTATGGAGAAATAAAAGCGATAGAAGATGTGAGTTTTACCGTCAACAAAGGAGAAATTCTTGGTTTTCTGGGGCCGAACGGCGCTGGAAAATCCACCACGATGAATATTTTAACGGGGTATATCCCTTCCACCTCCGGGACGGTAAAGGTGGATGGCTTTGATATCATGGAACAGCCCCGGGAGGTAAAAAAACGGATCGGTTATTTGCCCGAGCTGCCTCCGTTATATGTGGACATGACCGTAACAGATTTCCTCGATTTCTGCGCCGCTTTGAAGGAAGTGGACAAACAGGCCTGGAAGGGCCAGAAGAACGACATCATGGAGCTGGTGAAGATCACCCATGTGCAGCACAGGCTTATCCGCAACCTTTCAAAAGGGTATCGTCAAAGAGTGGGCCTGGCCCAATCCCTGGTCGGAACCCCCGATGTTCTCGTACTCGATGAACCCACCGTTGGTCTGGATCCAAAACAGATCATTGAAATCAGAAAGCTGATCAAGGCTCTCGGAAAGAACCACACCATCATCCTCAGTTCTCATATCCTTCCCGAGGTCAGTGCAATCTGTGAGAGGGTTGTCATCATCAACAAGGGGAAAATCGTAGCGATTGATACTCCCGATCAGCTGTCCAAAAACCTGGGAGATTACACACGGTTCACCATGACCATCGCCGGACCGGAAAAGAAGGTCAGTGAAATGCTGAAGCAGGTTTACGGCGTGAAATATCTGGAAACCCAAAATAAGGTGAAAGAGGACGAATACAGCTATATTATTGAATCCGACAAGGACCTTGACGTGCGGAAACCCATTTTCCATCGTCTTGCCGAAGCGGGCTATCCAATCCTTGAACTGAAATCCCTGGGGCTGTCGCTGGAAGATATCTTCCTGCAGCTGACAACCGAGGAAAAGGAGGTAAACTGACATGTGGGCCATTTGGAAACGTGAAGTACAGGCTTATTTCTATCAGCCTATCGCTTATGTCCTGATCGGGTTGTTTTTCCTGGTTTCATCCATTTATTTTACAATGGGTACGGTATATTACAACCGTGCCGCCGAGATGAATTCGCTGCTGCAAAGTATCATTTTCCTGTTCACCTTTATCATACCCATTTTAACCATGCGAATTTTAACCGAGGAACGGAAAAACGGAACCGAAGTTCTGTTGGTTACCTCTCCGGTCAACATTACCCAAATCGTTCTGGGAAAATTCCTGGCATCCTTCACCGTTTTTCTGGTGATGTATGCTTCCACGCTGATATACCTGGTCATCCTGTATATCCTTGGCGGAAAGCCTGAGGTGCCGATGCTGATCGGCGGATATCTTGCTTTTCTGCTGGTTGGGGCTGCCTTTATTTCCATCGGTGTTTTTGCCTCATCCCTCACCGAAAATCAGATTGTTGCCGCCATCATCAGCTTTGTCATTCTTCTGCTTGTCAACCTGATGGACGCGATTATCTCCGTTACCAGCGGTATTTTTGCAAAGATTCTGGATGCGTTCTCATTGCTGTCCAGGTACAGTGACATGAACTCCGGAATTCTGGACTTTACCTCCATCATTTACTATCTGAGCTTTACCGCGGTATTTCTGTTCTTAACAACACGGGTTATCGATAAGAGACGTTGGAGTCAGGGGTGATAATATGAAAAATGATATTTTTAATAAAAGAAGCCTGCGGTTTGGCTCATATTCTGTTGTGTTAACGGTGATAGTCATTGCGGCTGCCGTTATCCTCAATGCAATCGTCGGAGCCACCCAGATCCGCGACAAACTGAAAATAGACCTCACCAGCCAGAAATTTTACAGTATTGGTGAAGAGACCAATGAAGTGCTGAAGAATTTGAACCAGGATGTTGAAATCATCGGCTTGTTCGATGAAAGCCAGAGTTCGCAATATAGTCAGGTTGTTGAGTTTATCAAACAGTATGAAGTGAACAGCAACAAAATTCATATCCGTTATGTCGACCCGGACAAGGAAGTCGCCTATATTCAAAATGTGCTTGATCCGGAAGGCATATTGGGAATTCAGAAAAACAACTTTGTTGTGAAAAGCAACAAGCGTACAAAGGTTTTGTCTGTTTATGATATCTTCGAGCAAACCTTGAACCAAAACACCTATCAGTATTATGTTTCGGGCCTGAACGCGGAATATGCGTTTACCGGGGCCATCCGGTATGTGGCCGCCGAGGAAATCCCGGTGGTTTATTACACCGAAGGCCATGGCGAAGGGGATATGAACACCGAGTATTCCGAACTGAAATCCAGCATGGAACTGCATGGCTATGAACTGAAGCCTTTGAATCTTATCGCAGCCGAAAAGGTTCCGGAGGATGCATCGGTTGTCCTGTTTGCCGGCCCTCAGCAGGATTTGTCCGTGAAGGAAAAAGAAAAGCTGACGCAATTCTCCGAAGCTGGCGGGAATACCATCTTTCTGTTCGACCCACTGGAGAACAACGCGCAAATGCCCAATTTTGAAGATTTTCTGTCCAGATACAATATCGGTCTGGGCTATAATGTGATTTTTGAAATGGCCGCCAACCGTTCGGCCTATGGACAGCCCTTCATCTTCATGCCCAATGTGGTGGAGAATGAAAT
>JAEZBW010000498.1 GCA_023426765.1 Bacillota bacterium | reverse complement strand
GGTTAAATGCCCCGATGATATATCAGTCACCGGTTTTGAAGATGGACTTCTTGCCGAATACGGAATACCGGCGCTTACAACAATCCGCATATTTAAGGAACAGTTGGGGATGAAAGCGCTTCAGGTTCTTTTTGACAGAATAGAGAACCCTAAATCCGCTCATGTAAATATGATCATTAACCCCGAGTTAATTGTCAGAGGTTCCACGGCTCGATTACCTTAGTCCTTTTCTTTTGCATAAAAATTAAAACGTTTTAATTAACATAATCCACTTATGGAAGGGGGACAGTGAAATTCAACGGAAATTCAAAGAAACAATGATTCATTCAATGGGGGGTAAAAAATGATGAAGAAATTTTCAATGAAAGCACTCGTAGCAGTGCTGCTGCTGATGGTCGTATTATTCAGCGCGTGTGCCCCGGTTGTCGTACAGCCAACCGAAGGGAATCAACCAACCGAAGGGAATAATACTCAGGAACCCATACCCACAGTAAAGCCGGAAGATAAGCCAAAGCTTAAATGGTTGATCAGCTCCAGCTTTTATGACCTCGATGCCGACGCGGGTTATGCCGCAACTCTGGAAGCCAGTGGTTATGATATTGAGTTTGAGGTGCTCTCGGGCACCGAACAGCTGATGCTGATCGTATCCTCAGGTGAACCGTACGATTATGTTTACCTGACAAAGAGCAATTACAATATGATGATCAGCAACGGTGCACTGCTTGACATAACCGACCTTCTTGATGAGCATGGAAAAGACATCACGGAAGCGATCACCACCCTTTGGCCCGCAACAACAGTGGACGGTAAAATATTTGGTATTCCCTCCACCGTGGCACAGCCCAAATCTCTGGCTGTATCCATCGTTGCCAGAGGTGATTTGATGGAAAAGGCAGGAATTCAGACACCAACCACAATAAACGGTTTTTATGACACGCTTGTTTCAGTAAAAAAAGCATATCCCGACATGATTCCGCTAACAACGGACGCCGCACAGGGATATTATGCGGCCAATCTGGGTGGTGCCTTTGGAATAACAGGAGACTGGCAGGAGGTTGACGGCAAGATCATCCCTGTTGTAAAGCATCCTAAAATGAAGGAATATCTCAGCTACATGGCAAAGCTCTACAAGGAAAACCTTCTGGATGCAGAGATGCCTGCTTTGAAGAAGAACGACATGGTTGCAAAATGGACTTCCGGTAAAGCCGTTATGATGGTGACTACCTGGAATGGAATTGAGACATCTATCGGAGCCGTACGCGAGCTTGTTCCGGATATGAAAGCTGCTGTAATGCCCATTATGGCAGGACAGGATGGTACACGGACAGCCGAGATGAGATCCGGGGTCAATGCAGTAGCCGGGATCCCCATTACTTCCGAGCATCCTGCAGATACCATAAAGGCCATTAATGAAATCATCAAGCTTGATAATTTTACAAAGGTTGCATTAGGTGAAAAGGGTGTGCATTATGACATGGACGCAGAAGGAAATTACACCCTGATTCAGCCTGCCTTTAACAATGAACGCGTAAACTCCAACGTATTTATTTCCGGTTTTTATCGTGAAGACGTATATCCTAAAATGTGGGAAGCCCGCCTTGCAAAAAATGCCGATTTGGAATGGGTTTTCAAAACCTTCCGGGCCTCTATCGATGGAATCGGCGTATACAACCCGGTATCATTGGCGCCTGCAGTTACTGTTGTTGATAACCTGAGCGCCTTGAATACTTATGTCAGGGATTCTCTGAACGGTATAGCAGCCGGCGTACAGCCTGTGGACTACCTTGATACGGTCATAGAATACTGGAATGCCAATGGCGGAACACAGGTTGAAGAATTCTATAACAACTGGTACTACAACAAGTAGAATTCCACAACAAATCAAATCAACTCTGGGAGACCGTCTGGATAATATGTTTATTCAAAAATGTCTGGTTTTCAGGGTTGAAACTCGAATGGCAACGTGAGTAAATAAACATCTATGCGTGACGTGTTTTTTCTGAATAAACCGGCTATTCCAGCCGACTCCCGGGGGATTAACCCTTTGCCTGAAAACGGTGAGTTTAATCCCCCGTTATCCGACAGAGGTGCTTTCATGATGGGGGGCATCGTAAAGCACCTCTGAATTTTACTATCGAGAATACGCTATGTGAGGGATTATGAACATCAAACAGTTTATCAGCGGTAAAAGGAACTTGAAACAGAATGAATTAAAACAGTTGTATTACGACGTGATTGTCGTTGGCGGCGGATTAAGCGGCATGTGCGCTGCTATCAGCAGCGCCCGGAATGGAGCGAAAACCGCGATTGTCCATGACAGAAGTGTTTTTGGCGGGAATGCGAGCTCGGAAACCAGAATGCATATCAGCGGCGCTTCATGCCACTGGGGAAAGAAAAACTCGCTGGAAACGGGGATTATTTCCGAGCTGCAGCTGGAGAACAAAAAGATAAACGACAATTACTGTTATTCCCTGTGGGACAGCGTTTTATGGTCAAAGGTAAGGTACACACCCGGTCTTGATATGTATCTGAATACCTGTATGTATGAGGTGAAATCTACAGGTGAAAGCGTTGAATATATTCTGTGCTATCAATCGACAACTGAAACCACTTACAGAATGACCGCTCATACCTATGTTGACTGCACAGGCCATGGTACACTGGGATATATGGCCGGAGCGCTTTACAGGATCGGCAGTGAAGGAAAAAAGGAATTCAATGAATCCCTGGCGGCAGAAACTCCAAATGGAAATACAATGGGAAACACGCTGATGTTCTGCGCAAGGGATACAGGTCACCCCGTCAGGTTTGAGAAGCCGGAATGGGCATATTCCTTTGACGAGGCTGATCTGGAGCACAGACCGCACGGTGAAATTATTGTATACCACGACGGTGACAGTGTGGTAACCCTGCCGAAAGATGCGGACTATGAAAACATCACAGAGCTTGTGGAAAAATATGATGTCAATTCAGGTTTCTGGTGGATCGAGCTTGGCGGTGACTGGGACGATATCATCAAGCAGGCCGAGGATGTCCGGGATGAACTGTATAAATGCCTGTACGGTATTTGGGATCATATCAAAAATTACAGTGATCACGGTGCTGAAAATTTTGAACTGGTATGGGTCGGAGCGGTGCCCGGCATCCGGGAAAGCCGTCGCCTGATGGGGGATTACCTGTTGAACCAGAATGACATTTATGAAAACCGTGTATTTGAAGACGGTGTTGCTTACGGAGGGTGGCCCATGGATGAGCATACCGCAGGAGGCCTCAGGGCAAAAGGCCAAATCCCTTCAAGAGTATACAGCTTTGACGGGTTTTATTCAATACCTTACCGGTGCTACTATTCCAGGAATATTGCGAACCTGATGATGGCCGGAAGAAATATTAGTGCGACGAAGCTGGGCATGAGCTCAACACGGGTCATCGGAACATGTGCAGTAGGCGCCGAGGCTGTTGGTACGGCAGCGGCAATGACCGTGAAGTACCACTGTAATCCTCGGGAAATAGGGCAAAAGCACATCCGGGAGCTTCAGCAGCTTCTTCTGAAGGCCGACTGTTATATTCCCGGTATACTGAACGAGGATGAAAAGGATCTCGCCAGGAAATCAACCGTAAGTGCAACCAGTGAGAAAAAAGGCTGTGAAGCTGGAAATGTCATCAACGGTGTCAGCCGCGCCGTTAACGATTCCAGCAATGTCTGGGAATCGGACGGAATTTCTCCGGATGGCGAAGAGCTTTCACTGCGGCTGGATAAACAGTATGGTCTGAAGCAAATCAGGCTTACCTTTGATCCGAATTTGTCTGAGGAGAAATGTATTTCAATCTCTCAGGCCTTCAAGGACAAGCAGCGACTGGGTGTGCCCTGCGAATTGGCAAAGGATTTCGAAATAGAGCTGCGGGCAGATCAGAAGCCTGTCTGCATAAAAAGGTTTGAGGGAAACTATCAAAGGCACGTCGTCGTTGATTTACCGGAAGAAGTCACAGCAGATACTGTTGCTGTGAAAATTTTGAAAACAAACGGTTATCCCAATGCAAGGGTTTATGAGGTTCGGGTTTATTGATGAAGGAACTTATTTTTTGCGAACGTAATTCCATCAGAAAGCCAAAGTTCATCGCTCACAGAGGGTATGCAGCAACGGCTCCTGAAAATTCAATTCCCGCTTTCATCGAAGCGGGCAAAAGGGGGATGTGGGCTGTTGAGACCGATGTATGGTCCACGGTGGATGGCGTATTGGTATGTTGCCATGACAGATCCCTGGAACGAATGTTCAGCAGGCAAAACAATGTGGATGAGATCCCCTACGATGAGCTTGTACAATACAGCATTACAAGCGGGAACAATGTAGGGGGATACAACTCTCAATTGCTTCGTATGCCCAGGTTTGAAGAGTACCTTCAGATCTGCCGCGATTACGGGAGTGTTCCTTTTATCGAAATAAAAGGCTGCGTGGTTCCCCAAGTGATCACGGCCCTAAGAGAATACGGCATGGAAGACTATTCGGTTGTTTCCAGCAGCAGGTTCGAGCACCTGCGTGAAACAAGGGATTACAGCAAAAGGGTTTTTGTGCACCATATTTTCAGTTCGGAATGCATGATTGAAGCAGTTGCTGCTTTGGGATATTCGGGCATGGCCCTGGATTACAGGGATATGTTCAGCATCCCAAAGGATTTGCCGGAAAAAATCCACAGGGCCGATGTCAGATTCTGCTTCAGAGCGGCTGATGATACACAGACAGCAATCCAGATGATCCAAAAGGGTGTAGATTATATACCCACCAACAAAATTTTTTCACTGTAAAGCCGTGCACTGCTTGCTTTGTAACAGTCGTACAGTAACGCGCAGGCAGGACAAAGGGTAAATAGTTACGCATGCATGAACAAGTCTGCTGTGCTTCCTGCATAGAAGTGAATTTTTAGCCCGGGTTTTCATGAGCAGGCGTTGAAACTCGGAAATACTGATTCCAATGAAAGGTAAGAAAATGAATGAAGGTTAAAACAAAGGTTATAAAGCCAAACCCCGGTTCGGTGTTCAATTACCTGAAGCATAACTATGAGTTTTACCTTTTTTTGATTCCCGGTTTGGTGTTTCTGATTCTTTTCGATGTATTGCCGATGTATAACATCAGCATCGCATTTAAAGGCTTCAAGATACCCCTGGGCATCAGCGGAAGCCCCTGGGTAGGCTTTGACAACTTCAGAAAAATATTCGCCGATCCGAATTTTTTAAATGTGGTTCGCAATACGCTCATCATCAATTTGTACAAGCTGGTTATCATCACCCCGATTCCCATGATTCTAGCGATTTTGATGAACGAAATGAGAATCATGCGGATTAAAAAATTTGTTCAGACCGTGGTTTATGTTCCGCACTTTTTTACCTGGGTTGTCGTATATAGTGTGTTTTACATCGTTTTCGGTTCAGGCGGTGTTGTGAATACGGTGGTTACAGCCCTGGGAGGAGAACAGATCCTGTTTTTCATGAAGGGCGGCTGGTTCAGATTTTTGCTGATATTATCGGATGCATGGCACTCGGTGGGTTGGGGTACTATCGTTTATCTGGCAGTTATCACCTCAATCGACACCAATATTTACGAGGCTGCAATAGTGGATGGAGCAAACAAGTTCAGGCAAATTTATCATATTACCCTGCCAAGTCTTCTGCCTACTTTTATTCTGATGCTGTCCATTAACCTCGGAAATATTATGAGCTCCGGCTTCGGACAGGTTCTCGTGTTCTACAATCCTACCGTTTACAATGTGGGGGATATCATCGGAACCTATGTCTACCGGGTTGGTCTGGGTCAGGCGAACTACAGCTATGCTACCGCGGTGGGGCTGTTCAATTCAGTCATAGGATTTATCCTGGTGATTGCTTCAAACTTACTTTCGAAAAAAACAACGGGGAAAACAGTATGGTAATGGAGGGGAACCATGAAACTGACAACAGGTGAAAAAATATTTCAGGCTATCAACTATACCATCCTTATTTTGTTCGCGCTTGTCTGCCTTCTGCCCATGCTGAACATCCTTGCGAGATCCTTAAGCGGCGTCAGCGCCGTTGCAGGCGGGAAGGTATGGCTGTGGCCGGTTAATTTTTCTTTAAACGGCTGGAAATATATCATTCAGAGAACCAACTTTCTAAACGCTTTACAAAACTCCGTATTCATCACCTTCGCCGGAACGCTTATTTCGGTCGCTGTGACCACATTGACAGCCTATGCGCTGTCAAAGCCCCAACTGAAGGGAAGAATGCTGTTTGCATATATATATTTGTTTTTCTTTATTTTTGATGCGGGCATATTGCCGAAGTATTTTCAAATGAAAGAGTATGGTCTTTTGAATGACATCTGGGTGCTGATTTTACCCAACGTCATTAAACCTTTTTACATGTTCGTGCTGAAAACCGCTTTTGAAAACATGCCGGGCGCTCTTGAGGAAGCGGCCAGAATTGATGGGGCTTCCAATACGAGAATCCTTCTTTCCATCGTCATACCCATCATGAAGGCTTCCATTACCACCATTGTTGTCTTCTATTCGGTGAATTACTGGAACAAATACTTTGATGCGCTGATGTATATTACAAAAACCAGGCTGAAACCCATTACACTTTACCTGTATGAATTGATCAAAATGTCATCCCTGCCCGAGGGGGCGGGAGAGGTGGAGCTGGCCGCCACGGTATCGCCTGAAATTATGCAGGCTTCGGCAGTGGTTTTGACAATTATGCCTATATTGATGGTTTATCCATTCATGCAGAAGCATTTTGTAAAAGGAATTATGGTAGGTTCTGTGAAGGGTTAATACTGAAAACCCGGTAATGGTTAATAAATTGAGATCCCAGGGGTTTGATATGAAAAGATTACATTGAAGGCCGATCTTTTAAAAATACCCCATCATGGACAAGGCACCTCCAGCACCAGGGAATTTGTAAATGCCGTTTCACCGGAGGTTGCGGTGGCAACCGGCGGAGAGAACCTTACGCTTTTTCATTACAGCACCTATCAGCAGGCGGGTACGGATGTTTATCACTCTGTGTTTGACGGCTGCGTCAAGGTGGTTATGGATAAAACCGGAATTTTGGAGGTAATATCCGAAAGGGATAGAACAGAGGCATATATCTATAAATAAAGGTAAGCCCACAACAAAGATGAGGAGGATGAGGGTATGCTGCAGCAGATCATGGTATCACCGGGGGAAATTGAATTCAGGGAAGTACCGGTTCCGGAAGTAAAACCCGGACAGGTTCTGATTAAAATCATGAAAATAGGAATATGCGGCTCCGACATCCATGTTTTTCATGGAAAACATCCGTTTACCTCCTATCCTGTCACCCAGGGACATGAGGTTTCGGGAGAAATTGCCGGGCTGGGAGAGGGTGCAGCCGGCCTTGCAATAGGGCAAAAGGTGACCATACAGCCCCAGGTCGTGTGCGGAAGGTGTTATCCGTGCCGCCACGGAAAGTACAACCTGTGTGAAGAATTAAAGGTGATGGGGTTTCAGACAACAGGCACGGCTTCCCGATATTTTGTCGTTGAGGCAACGAAGGTTACGACGCTGCCTGAAGGAATGACCTTTGACGAAGGCGCAATGATTGAGCCTTTGGCGGTTGCCGTACATGCCATAAAGCGCGCCGGTGACGTAAGGGGATTGAAAATTGCGGTTTTAGGCGCCGGACCCATCGGCAATCTGGTGGCGCAGACCGCCAAAGGAATGGGCGCTGAAAGCGTGCTGATAACCGATATCAGTGACATCCGCCTTGCGAAAGCCAAAGAATGCGGTGTTGATTTTACAGTAAACACATTAAATATGGATTTTGGCGAAGCTCTGCTTACTCATTTCGGCCCGGATCGGGCGGATATCATCTATGACTGCGCCGGCAACGATATTACCATGGGGCAGGCCGTCAAGCATGCTCGCAAGGGAAGCACGATCATCCTGGTGGCAGTTTTTGCGTCTCAGGCCAAAATCGATCTGGCCGTATTGAATGATCATGAACTGGATTTGAACACAAGCATGATGTACCGCAGCGAGGATTATCTGAAGGCCATTGAATTGGTGGAGGAACGGAAGGTTCAGCTAAAACCGTTGGTCTCAAAGCATTTTTCGTTCCAGAACTACCTTGAAGCCTATCAATATATTGATAATAACCGCGAAACAACCATGAAGATCATCATCAATGTACAGGAATAACGGCGAAGTGAAGCATGGGAGGCATTATGTTTGATATTGTTGCCATAGGTGAATTACTGGTAGATTTTATCCCTTCCGGAGTGAATGAAACGGGCTTGAGCCTGTTTGCCCGTAATCCGGGCGGAGCGCCGGCCAATGTACTGGCCATGAATACCCGGCTTGGAGGAAGCACTGCCTTTATCGGAAAAGTGGGGGATGACGATTTCGGTTATTTCCTGAAAAATACCTTACAGGAGGCCGGTATCGACTGTTCGGGTCTTATGACGACCAGAGAAGCCAATACGTCGCTGGCCTTTGTTCACCTGAATGAAAAAGGGGATCGTTCATTTACCTTTTATCGCAAGCCTGGCGCCGATGCCTGCCTGCGAGTGGAGGATGTAAGCGAAACCCTGCTGCAAAGCTGCAAAATATTTCATTTCGGCTCGGTGTCGCTGACGGATGAACCTTGCCGAAGCGCTACGCTGGAAGCAGTGAAAAAGGCAAAAAGAGCAGGCGCGGTGATCAGTTACGATCCCAATTACCGGCCTTTGTTGTGGAACAGTGAAGCAGAGGCAAAAGCGCAGATGCTGGAAGCATTGCAGCTGGCGGATATTGTTAAGGTATCTGAGGAAGAGATGAAGCTGCTTACAGCCGAAAATAATTTGGCAGCAGGGGCTAAAAAGCTTTCTCAATATGGCAGTGCACTGGTGCTGGTGACACTGGGACCAAGAGGGGCCTTCTGGTTTACCGAACGTTCCAGCGGCATCATTCCCGCATATGACGTGAAGACGATAGACACAACAGGTGCAGGCGATGCCTTTCTGGGTGCGCTTCTTTACTGCCTTCGCCATAAATCCATTCAGGACATTCGCGAATTGGCGGACAGTGAATTAAAGCACATGACAGCCTTTGGAAATGCGGCAGGCAGCCTGACAACCGCCCAAAAAGGGGCTATACCCGCCATGCCGGTATTATCCGCAATAGAAGAGTGTATGAAGAGTGTTCCATTCGTTGAATGATCTGATAAGGAGGGTCTGCTTTGAGCGAAAGAAAAAAGTTTGCCGGGATTTTAATCACCAGTGACTTTGATGACACGTTTTTTGACAAAGGGTTTATTCCCGAAAGAAATATCACCGCAATAGACTATTTTATGAAAAATGGTGGTTATTTCACCATCAATACGGCGCGGTCGGTGGATTCACTGCAAAGCTTTCTGCCGATGTTCTCGGTGAATGCGCCTGCCTCCCTTTCCAACGGGGCTATTATCTATGATTATGAAAAGCAGCGGATTTTGGAATCCCATTTTATAGATCCCCATGCAATGACGGTCGCAAGGGAGATCCATGAGAAATTTGAGGATGTTCGTATCGAGATATATACAGACCTCGGAGTGTCCATTGCAAGAGATATCCCTGTATTGGATGAAAAAACGCAAAGTACGCGTCCCCAGGGAAAGCAGGTGGATATATTCACTTTTGATCAGCCTGTATCAAGAGTTCTGTTCCTTGCAGGCAAGGAGACGATTCAAAAAGTTGCCGATTACGCTGCAGAGCGCTCTGAAGGAAAATATGAAGAGATACGCACGTTCGGCAGATCCTATTGCATCATGCCATGCGGTGTGAGTAAGGGGGCGGCCCTTTTGAAGATAGCAGGCCTTCTGAAGGTTCCTGTCGGGAACACCTACTGCATTGGGGACTCTTTTAATGATATTGATATGATGAAAGCTGCAGGTACAAGTGTCTGCCCCGCAAACGCACATGAAAAGATCAGGGAAATATGTGACGTGACGGTTTGCGATATGATGGACGGTGCAGTTGCTGACCTGATTGAAATGATTGACCGTAAAACCGGAAAAGAGGTGTAATCGATATGAGATTATCCACAGTGACCAATATTTTCATGACCCGGGAGGACGGCTCGGAGATTTCCGTTGCGGAATCGATGAAAAGATGCCATGCATTAGGCTTCCGGGTGCTGGATTTATCCCTGAATGCAAGCGAAAAAAAAGAACATCCGCTAAACTGGCCCGATTGGGAAAAATGGATAGATGGGATTGCCAATGAAAAGGAAAAGCTGGGCATTGAACTGGCATCGGCTCATCTTCCTTTCTTCTCGGTGGATGATGTGCGTTTTCAGGATGCGGACGAACGCGCCTTTCTGGAAAGTGCAAAATACCGTTCGATCCACGCCTGCGGGGTTTTGGGGATAAAATGGGCAGTGGAGCACATCACCCATTCCCGGGAGGATCAGGGCTTTGCAC
>JAEZBW010000464.1 GCA_023426765.1 Bacillota bacterium | reverse complement strand
ATGGAGCGCGAGCATCAACACTGAAAAAACAGCACCAGCAATCCAAACGAAATAATCCCCCTGAAAAAGGAGGGTGTGAATGACGCTGACGACAAAAATACCACCAATTACGCTCATGGAGATTCGTTTCTCTCTGACATCCTCATAGGATAATGCCGCCATTAACATAAGGATAACCACACCGTGAATCGTTCTTTCTGATGCGGGAAATATAAGTGCAAAGACGGTATAAAGTAATGTCAGAATCATCGAACAGTAAACAAAAAGTCCATTTTTCCCTTTGGTCGGAAACAACACGTTCCTAATCAACAATCTTTTTCCCTGCATTTGTAGGTTCGTTATATTTCTTGGCTGTAGATTCATAATTGCTCCTTTTATTGCAGAAAGTCTGCTTAACTGGTTAAATGCCTGACTTACCTACTGCTCAGTGTTTTCCTGCGGTTTTTGATAGGGTTTTGTATATTTTCCATATTTCCTGACCAGGACAAGCTGAACGCCAAGTTTTTGGGCTTCGATCAGGCCTTTCTCAAACGCCGGTCCGAAGGGCTCGGGCAAATCTTCATTTTCAGGAATCACAAGGTATACAATCCGTTCGTAATTTTTGCCTGTTACATCGATGATATAGTCTTTGACCTGTTTCGTTTGAAAATTCTTAAGTGCCCTCAGTTTTTCATTAATTTTTCCTGTAACAGCACTTTCTTTTTGGTAGGAGTTCAGAAACGGGTTCAGTGAAAAAACCGTGATTAGCTTGCCCTGTTGATTTCCTTGGGCGTATTCAATCAAATCAACGGTAGGAAAGATATAGGGTGTTGTTTCTGCATGCTCTCCAAGTTTTTGCTTCAATTCTTTGGTAAAACGATCCTCGGCAGTATTTCCGCGATTCGTATTCTCCTTGAAATAGCTTTGAATCCCCTCGTAATCCCAAATGCTCTCACCCTCCGGGAGGTTTTCCTGACCCTGATGATCAACACCCCAGGCCCAGGCCAGAACACACGCCCTGTTTCTCAGCCTGATTTCGGGAAGAAAAAAGAAGTCTGGCATGGGCTTCACGGTATACTCCAGGATCAGGTCGATGGTTTGCTTGTCGTCAAAAAAGGTGGAGCATGAAAAATCCAGGGACTGCAGCCCATCGGACAAACGAAGCCGCTCTTCCAGCTGCGGTGCCGGGATATTCAGATCACTGGACAACCGGCCCTTCAGCATGGATCTTGCAAGAACACCGAGTAATGCGGTTTTGGATTCGCTAACCAGGGCATCTGACAGAGCCAGGCTGATCAGCCGTACTTCGCCCATTGGATCCTGCAGAATGCTTTCAACCTGACCGGACAAGGCATCAAAAGAACTGTTGACGTTGTCCAGGCCTGTTACAGTATCGAAAAATGCATGAAACGTATTACCATTCCCAATGCTGCTCACATCTCCGGCTACACTTTGAAGCGACTGGTAAAAAGTATTCACCGCTTCCTGCTGCTCCAGTAATTCCTCCTGCGATTCTGTTATATTGTCAACCAATGTATCGTGCTGTTCCTTCAGCCCCGATACTGCATAAAGGTAACTGTATTGGGACATGTCTGCCGCCACCTGGTTCAGTGCGTGCTGCATCCGTTCATAGGTTCCGGTAATCCGGATGATGGACAAAACAGCCAGGATGGCCAGCATAACCATGGGCAGAATCAGTGCAGCCTCCACTGTTGCAGTGCCATTCTCCGTTCTGTTGAACAATAATGCTGTTTTACGCTCATAACTGGATTTCGCAGTACCCTGAACCATCCCGGTATTTCCCTGATCCATCATTAATATCCATATCCCCAGCGGACTTTAATTTGCCCGCTGTTTTCCTTCAGAAGATTGTCCGGTAAAAACAGATATCTCATGGAAATATCTGCTTCTACAATGATAAAGCTGTGATATTCCGACAGTAAAAGCTCGGGATTATCCAGCGTTTTGCGTAAGTTCAGCTGTATCAGGTCAGCACAGCGCAGCAGTTTGGTCTTCTGTGGAACAACAAACAACAAAAGCCGCATATAGTCTGTATAATCAAAGGAAACCACCGTACCGACCAGCTGGCTGGTTGTACCGGTATCTCCGATTTTGTTTCCCAACTGGTGAATAGCATCACTGATTTGCTCGGTTCCGGAATTGATCAGATCATTCAGCCCACCCCTGATTTTCGCAACAAAACCTTTATAGGCCTGGCTTTCGAAAAGAAATTTCGATATTTTTTCCTGAATCTTCTTTTTGCAGTCTTCCAGCTTGACCTTTGTCCAATCCACCGACTCTTTTTTCATGGCTTCGAACTGCTTACGTGCCATATCCGAAATCCACGTTTTCAGATCCTCCATGCTGTTAATCTCACCCGGTGTTTGAAGATCCCCTGTATCCGGTTCCACGGTATCATCGCCTGCTTCACCGAACTCAGTGATCGTTTGCTCAAGCGGTAAAAAAGCCTCATGAACTGTACTGGATACGATATCGGTTACCGCTTCCTGCAATGCTTTGTCGGCATCGGTCACCATATCTCCGGTGGTCTGCTTCAGCCATTTGGAGGAATCCTTCATGACCTCGTCGGCTACCCCGGAAAAAAGAGCTTTCAGATCGGTCTTCCAGGTGTTTTGGGTTTTGTAAACAGCTACCGGAGTTCCTGCATTGATGTCCTTTACATCCATCCAGGACTCTCCTGCAGCCCAGCCGATTAATATCAGGTTTTTTACCACAGGTACCCCAAAGCCTGTCCAACCGGCAACTACTGTCGCTGCCGTTAAAGCAGCAGCTGTTTTGTCGGTATTCGTATAAACATGGAGCAGGTTCAGTCCCATTCGTATCCCAAAAATGGAAGCCTGAGCAAGGTTTGCATTGGTTTTTTCCCGTTTGCAGCCAAAAAGAACATACTCTGCCTCAGCCTTTTCATAAAAGGTTTCATGGGGCTTCTGGTTGTAAAGGAGCATGTTTCGGGTATCACTGCCCATATTGGTGTTTTTGAATGCGCTGACAATAAATTCGTTCACATACAGGCTTTTAATCAGATCTTCACCTGCATGAACCAAAGCTTCTCCTATGATCTTTGCAAAGCTTCCATTCCGGTTTAATGCCTTGCCGTAGCTTTCTTCAATATCCGTATTCCCGTTCTCCTCCATATCAGGCAGCAGGGTTTCATCTTCAATACCTTCAGGAGTGTATTCGCTGTTCACAACATTGGGATAATTGCCTTCTTCATCACGCCAGGAGGGAAGACCTGAAAATAGCTTCTCCAGTTCCTTGTCGGACAGCTTTTCGTCCGAGCCATTAAATGCTTTTTGCTGCGCTTTTCCGTCATCATCCTTTTTCTTCATATTTTGTTTCAGCTTTTTCTGCTGACCCTTATCCCTGCTGGTGTCGGTTTCGTTGTCTTCACCGAATACCCGGTTGCACCACCTTGAGAACTCGTTCTTCTCCTTCTGATTGACTGGAGGCTCCACCGAATATTCCGGCTTTTTATAACCCGATGCATTTTCTGTAATTCGATCACCGACCTCTTGAACCACTTTATTAAAAGCAGGGCTGAATTCAGCTCTGCTAAAGGTTTGGCAGCTTTGCGGGATTTTTTTGACATTCTCAATAAATTGATCCAGGGTGTTCAGTGTTTCGGTCACTTGCTCGAAGGCGGTGGTTGTTTGCGAAGCTGTTACCGAAAGCGTGGAAAGATTCGCTTCGAGTTCGGTGCGCACTTCCGTTAAAACATTGGGATCGGCATTCAGGACAAGCTTTTGGATATCGGCTTTCATCCGGGTTAAAAACGCGTTTTCCGACTGACTGGATTGCGCAGCAATTTCCTCGTTGATCTGTGAGGTTAATGTCTGTGCTTCCTCACAGCCTTTTTTTGATTCATCTATCAACCGAATGGCTTCCTGATGATATCGGCAGTATTTTTCCGTTATCCCTTGAATACCTGCGATATGATCCCGCAGGTATCCGGCTTTGTCCCGCATACCGGCAAGTATGGCAAGACAGGTATCGGTTTCTGCCTGCAACGCTGAAATTTCTGTTTTCACCGATTCTTCCAGGGCACTGATTTCCGATTCTTTCGCCGACACTTCCCGATTGAGTTCACTCATACGGTCAGAAACATTCTCCAGTTCCGATTTCAAAGCTGGAATTTTTCCTTCAAAATCACTGATCGAATGCTGCTTCACTTGAATCTCCGATTGCTTTGATAAAATTTTGGATGCATCCGGGGTTTTCCTGGCTTCTTCCTTTGAAATATCTTTTTCAAGCTGATGGATCTCTTTATTCAGGGCATCCACCTGATCTTGAATGGAATCCACCTTTTCCCGAAGTGCATCATAATCGCTGTCACAGGACGAACGTTGAGCCTGAAGCCTTGATAAATCACCTTCCAGACTGCTGATACGGGTTCTTGCTTCAGAAATTTTCCCAGCCAGTTCAGGCAGCTTCTTCCACGCTTTATCCAATGCGCTTTCAGCGGTTTCCGTTTGACGGATATCTTCGCAGTATTTCCGCATTGCTTCAAGCTTTCCCTGCAGCTCAGCACCAGGTTTCCTGCCGGAGGTAAACCCATGAATTCTCTCTGAAAGCAGAAGCCGCAAATACACCTGATCCTCCCGTATTTTTTGAAGCTTCTTCTCCAGGTCCATCTTTTTGTTTAAAAGTCCGGACTGTGCCATACAGGTATTCAGCGAACGGAGCTTTTCCAGGAAATTGCCGATGGTGGCGGCGGGAGCCCGGTACTTCATAAATTGTGTGATTTGCTGCTCCAAAACATAATCTTCGGTCAGGTTGAACATCGGTGTAACCGTAACATTTTCAACCTCAAAGCCGTAAAGATCGGTATACCCCGGCATATATCCGTTTTCAACGGCAAGGTTTTTCTGCAGCAGATCGCCAATGAATGCCTCCAGAGCTTCCTGGTCACAACCCATGGCCATCAGACCGTAGTTTTCCTTCAGCGGCGCATGATATTGTGACAGAGCTGACTGCACCGATAATTGCACAGCAGCACGGGCATGCTTTTCACCGCTTCTCAGCCTGGCCAGATCCACCATAATGCCTGAAAAAGCGATGAGTACCGACAAAACGATACTGACAAAAACTGTAACACTGCCCCTGACTTTCATTTTCACCTCTGCTTCATTCGATTTCAAGAGCCCATACCCTTCAGCGGGGTTCCTCTTACTTGAAGTAATCCTTTACCTTCTTCAGAGAATCCGTCAAAGGCTTGCATTTTTCCGTAACCCAATCCTTCGCTCCGGATTCATCATAAATCTGCAGTAAAAAATCCACATTCTGAATGAACTCCTTCGGGTCATGCACGGTCGTTTCACTGAATGCCTGCAGCGTAATGTTCCCGGACAAGCCAAAGGCCTGGAAAAAACCTTTCATCGGCATTGGGTATTCTGCAGTGACCTTCACGCCAACCTTCTGCAGGATGAGATAGTTTTCACAGGAAACCTCGACCTGCACATCCCGGTATGATTTCAAAAGGCTTTTCTTTTCGTATTCCGCCAGGATCGCATTGCGGATAATCTCTTTTTTTCGGTCTGCACCTGAAAACACTTGCCAATACAGCCCTTCACTGCCATACTCATCACGGCTGAGAATTCCTTCACCATGTTGCACCTTTTCGGCATCATAGCTCCACAGGAAGGCCCAATCCTGTGTTTTTCCAGTCACAACAGACTGCAGCAGCGCCTGTTGATAATAAACCATCCCGAAATAAACCAGAAGCATCACAACAAAGATGACAAACGGAAAAATGACGGCATATTCAATCGTCATCGCCCCATTATCCGAGCTCCTGACTTTTATGGCATGGCGAGGCAGAACCGGTTTGGGTTCACCGCAGCTTTTCATAAGATATCCTGATTACGGAGTGGGTGTCGGTACAGCAAACCGCGATGCATCAAAGGTGTTATTAAAAATTTTGTTGATAAATCCCAGCAGCTGTTCGCGGAAAATCAGCGCAAGCCCAATGGCAACAGCAACCAGCACAACAATTTCTACTGTGTTGATACCTTTTTCATCCTGGATAATCGTTCTAAACCACTTCTTCACTTTTATTCCTCCCTGGAACCATTTATATAGTAAATCTAAGACTTTCAAAGCCTCCTCAAGCTAAAAGCCCATGGAAAACTGCATGACCGCAGGTGTTATGACAATAGCAAGGATGGCCACGAACATCAGCATCAAAGGAAAAATGAGCCTCGCCGATGCTGTTTCCCCCATTTGTTTTGCGGCATGCTTGCGCATTTCCCAGGTTTCATGGGTCATCCGTTTCAATTCATCCACCATTTTACTGCTGCCGATTTTGGCGTTTTGGGAAATCATACTGGTAAAGGAAGTGATCTCCCTGACCTTGCATCTTTCTGAAAGCTCCTGCCATGCCTGGCTTTCGGTAACCCCGGATGCGATATCCTCCAGTACTGTTCCAAGCTCGGTATAAAACGGAGTTTTTTCCATTACATCCGCATAGATCCTTTCCAAAGCCTGTCGCAAATGCATACCGGCATTCATCAACAACGTCAGCTTGCTGATGAAAACCGGAAAATCCATCATCAGCTGGAGTTTTCGCTTTTTGGCCTTGTCGTCCAGGTTTTTATCGGCTAAGAAGAAAAGCAGCCCCCCGGCAATAGGAACAACAGGAAGGAAACCGGTGCTGCTGCCCGACACAGCGCCTAAAAAGGATGCGACGGCCATTCCCAGACAAAAGTACATCACTTTTTCCGCCCAGTGCACCTTCAGGTAATAGCGGGCATATCTTGTCCCATACACCATTACAATCCTTTGGTACAGAAAAACGGAATACGAGCCTCCGGAAGGAACCTTCAGTTCGTCATAGAACCACAAACCGAATGGCAGCAGCCCTTTGAAGGTGTACTGCTTCTCGTCCAGCGGTTCAAGCTCTTCCAGATATCTTTGCCGGACACTTCCATTTATAATGAGATACATCAAAATGATACCCATCATCAGGATGAAATACAGAATCGTCAACTCAACCCCGCCTTAAAACCTGATATTCATGATTCGATTGGACAGAAATGCCCCAAGGCCTGACATGCACAGGCTGATCGTCATAACAACCCTTCCCGCAGCCGTTGTAAACAAGGGTTCCATAAACTCTCCGCTCATGGCCGAAATGAAAATGATCATGGCGATGGGCGACAGCGACAGAAGCCTTTGTTCCTGTTTCTTTGCGGCAAGACCTGTTTCTATCTCCTGTTTGATTTCGATGCGTTCACTGATCATGGCTGTGGTCGTACGGATGACCTCGATCAGATTTCCGCCCGTTCTTTTGCATACTGAAAAAACATCTGCGAAGTGGTGTATCTCTTCGATATGGGATCGAACAGCAAAATCCTTTAGGATGCCTTCGATGTTTTCATTCATCTGAAGTCTGCGCAGGATGAGTTCGGTTTCCCGGACGATATCCGACTTGCTGCCGGGATACAGACCTTTCAGGATGGTGTGCACCTGACTGAAGGCCTGTTCCACCGATTTTCCGGCGGACAGCGACGACCCGAGATAATACAGCAAATCCTTGAATTGAACCCTGAGAACATTTCGTCTTTTTTCTGTCAGTGCTTTTTTGTTCACTGCAGGGTAAAGAAGCCCAAGGCAGAAAGCCAGAAAAACAATGAAGCCGCTTCTGTAAAACACCCATCCGACAATGCTCATGAC
>JAEZBW010000446.1 GCA_023426765.1 Bacillota bacterium | reverse complement strand
CCATGGAACTGATGAAAACCGTCGCAAACAAGCATAACCTCACCTGTCTGCTGCACGAGAAACCGTTTGCCGGCGTGAACGGAAGCGGCAAGCACAACAACTGGTCCATTTCCACCGATACCGGCGTAAACCTGCTGGAACCAGGTGATACCCCATCGCAGAATGCACAGTTCCTGCTGTTTTTAACCGCCGTGATCAAAGCAGTGGATGAATATCAGGATCTGCTTCGTGTATCGGTTGCCAGTGCCGGTAACGACCACAGACTTGGTGCGAATGAAGCCCCTCCGGCTATCGTATCCATCTTCCTTGGCGAAGAGCTGACTGAAATCCTTGAGGCGCTGGAAACCGGAACCCTTTACAAGGATAAGGAAAAAATTCAGATGGAAATCGGTGCGGCCGTGCTGCCCCATTTCCCGAAGGATAATACCGACCGTAACCGTACATCACCCTTTGCGTTCACCGGCAACAAGTTTGAGTTCAGAATGCTGGGCTCGTCCTTCTCCATCGCCGGACCGAACATTGTGTTAAATACGATTGTTGCTGAAGCCCTTTCGGAATTTGCCGATAAACTGGAAAAGAGCAGCAACCTGAAGGAAGATCTGGGCGCTCTGGTGACAGAATCCATCCGCAAGCATAAGAGAATCATCTTCAATGGCAACAACTACGCCGATGAATGGGTGGCTGAAGCCGAAAAGCGCGGGCTGCTGAACCTGAAAACCACACCTGAATCCCTTCCGTGCTTCGTCGATGAAAAGAATGTTCAGCTGTTTACCAAGCACAAGGTTTATACAAAAACCGAAATGCATTCCCGTTTTGAAATCCTGCTGGAAAACTACAGCAAGACCATCCATATCGAAGCATTAACCATGCTGGATATGGTGAAAAAGTTTATTATTCCTTCGGTTGTAAATTACCAGAGCGATTTGGCTGAAACAGCCCTGCGCAAGAAATCCTTCTCCGGTGTTACCAGCGTTCTGGAAGAGTCCCTCTTGTCGAAGATCGCGAAGCTTTCGGATTGCCTCTACAGAAAACTGGAGGAACTTGAAGGCGTGGTACTTCAGATCAAGGATCATAGCGATTCCCTTGATCTGGCGAAATTCTGTCGTGAAACAATTTTCATGAAGATGCAGACACTGCGCGGCGTTGTGGATGAGCTGGAAGCTTTGACCGGAAGTAAATACTGGGCTGTACCGACCTACGAGGAGATCCTGTACAGTGTTTAAAGTCTGTGGGAATGCCCCATTTACTGTTTCAGGAACGATTAAACACATTTGTGTGTTGTCTTAAAAAGGCAACGTACCGTTTATACAGAATTACTGGGCAATAATGAAAGGCAATAGCCAAATGCACAACGGTGTGCTATTTTGAGAAACCTCAAGGTAGCACACCGTTTTACAAATTATCTGAACAACTATGAACGGCAATAATTAAATGCACGATGGTGTGCTATTTTGAGAAACCTCAAGGTGGCACATTATTTTTATACAAAATTACTGGGCTGAAAGGCAATGAACAGGAGCACAACGGTGTGTTATTTAGAGGAACCTCAAGATGACACGCCGTTTTAAATTCCTTACAACAAAAATTTTATTTAATGAGGAGGGTTATTATGTATTCAGCAGTTGATACCATTTGGGTTCTATTGGGTGCGGTACTTGTCTTTTTTATGCAGGCAGGCTTTGCTATGGTGGAAACGGGTTTCACCCGGGCAAAAAACGCAGGAAACATCATCATGAAAAATCTGATGGACTTTGCCATCGGAACCGTGGTTTTCTGGGTGATTGGTTTTGGTTTGATGTTTGGAAACGGTAATGGTTTTATCGGCAGCCTGGACTTTTTCATCCAGGGGGACTACAGCGGTACATTTCCATCGGCGGCCTTTATCATATTCCAGACCGTATTCTGTGCCACAGCGGCAACCATTGTTTCCGGAGCAATGGCCGAAAGAACCAAGTTCCTCTCCTACTGTTTATACAGTGCGGTAATCAGTGCTGTAATCTATCCCATCTCCGGCCATTGGATCTGGGGCGGCGGCTGGCTTTCACAGCTGGGCTTCCATGATTTTGCCGGCTCTACCGCAGTGCATATGGTTGGCGGTGTTTCGGCCCTTGTTGGTGCCAAAATTCTCGGGCCCCGTATCGGTAAATATGACAAGGATGGAAAGCCAAAGGCAATTCCCGGCCACAGCCTCACCTTAGGTGCCCTGGGCGTGTTCATTCTGTGGTTCTGCTGGTTTGGTTTCAATGGAGGCTCAACGGTTTCGATGACAGGTGACGCCATTGAATCTGCAAGCAATATTTTTGTAACAACGAACCTCGCAGCAGCAGCGGCTACGGTTACCGTCATGATCATTACCTGGATTCGTTATAAAAAACCCGATGTTTCCATGACACTGAACGGTTCCCTGGCTGGGTTGGTCGCGATCACAGCAGGCTGTGATGCAGTTACTCCTGTCGGAGCGTTCTTCATTGGACTTATTTCCGGCTTTGCCATCGTATTCGGTATTGAATTCATCGATAAAGTTCTAAAGATTGATGACCCGGTTGGTGCAGTTGGTGTGCATGGCATCTGCGGAGCGCTGGGCACGGTGCTGGTAGGTATATTTGCAACCGATGGCGGATTGCTGTACGGCGGTGGCTTCGCCTTGCTGGGAACTCAGATCTTAGGCGTCATTTCGGTGGCAGCCTGGGTAGGCGTGACTATGGTTGCAGTCTTCTTAGTAATTAAAAAAGCAGTTGGCCTTCGCGTATCCAAAGAAGAAGAGATCTCCGGCCTGGATATTACCGAGCATGGGATAGCAAGCAGCTACGCCGACTTCATGCCTGTTGTTCCATCCATACTCGGAGCAACCAGTGCAGGCAGCATACCGATACCCGTCATTTCCAGGTCAACTGTTTCCACCGGTTCTTCCGCTTCAACGAATCATGACAGCAAGAAGGTCAAGATGACTAAAGTAGAAATCATCACAAGACAAAGCAGATTCGAAGCACTGAAGGCAGCCATGGATAAAATCGACATCACCGGAATGACAGTAACCCAGGTTCTGGGTTGCGGCATTCAGAAGGGCTCCACGAATTATTACCGTGGGAACCCGGTAGAATCAAACCTTCTGCCCAAGGTTCAGGTTGAAATTGTTGTATCAAAAATACCGGTTGAAACGGTTATAGATGCGGCCAAGGAAGCTTTATATACCGGAAATATCGGAGATGGCAAGATCTTCGTCTATGATGTAGAGAACGTTGTAAAGGTTAGAACTGGTGAAGAAGGCTTTGACGCATTGCAGGATGTAGTTTAGATTTTAAGGAAAAAGCGGATGCGTGAACCCCATGGTTCAGCAAGGAAATCTGCTGAACCATACCTCAAATCTATACGGATAAGAAAAAGAGAGGCATTGTTCATAAGGAATATTGCCTCTCTTTTATTCATTATATGACTCAACTTTTATGTCCGGATGCATATAATGAAATCGAACAATGGCGTTCCTATCTCCTTCGGGATGGGTACGCCTTTTAATTTTAGGAACAACCTGTCAACTGATATCTGTAGTAAGTAGTGTTTTTATGAGGTGTTTATGTGCGGAATAGCCGGAGAAATCATTTTCAACGATGATTTTCATACCGATGAACAGATCTTCATTCAAATGAAAAAACTTCTAAAGCGCAGGGGGCCGGATCAAGATAATATTTGCTTTTATAATAATTGTACGATGGTTCATGGCAGGCTGTCGGTCATCGATCTGGAGCATGGCCGCCAGCCAATGGCTGAAAAACGTGGAGATCAGGAATTCTGTATCGTCTATAACGGAGAGCTTTACAACACAGAGGAGCTTCGAAGCCGTCTGATGAACTGCGGATACCAATTTCACGGGCACTCCGACACCGAAGTGCTGCTGAAATGCTATATGGAATGGGGAGAACAATGTCTTCCGATGTTGAACGGTATTTTTGCCTTCGCTGTATGGGAAAGCCATAATAAAAGGCTGTTTATCGCCCGGGATCGCATGGGGGTAAAGCCCTTCTTTTATGCACTGGTGAACGGAGTATTTATCTTTGGTTCGGAAATCAAGGCATTACTGGTTCATCCTCTGGTCGGCAGCCGCATTGACGCAGGCTCCATCGCCGAAATCATGCTGCTTGGCCCGGGAAGAACCCCTGGAAACGGTGTATTTAAAGATGTGAAGGAGCTATGTGCCGGGCATTGCGGCCGCTTCAGCAAGGACGGTTTTTACATCCGGAAATACTGGGAGCTCTATGACCATCCACACACCGAAACCTTTGAACAGACCGTGGAAAAGGTTCGTTTTCTGGTTACCGATTCCATCGAGCGGCAGCTTGTCTCCGATGTCCCCCTCTGTACATTTCTGTCAGGTGGTCTGGACTCCAGCATTATTTCGGCAGTTGCAGCCAGGTATTTGAAGTGCAGAGGCGAACGGCTGACAACCTTTTCGGTAGATTACAGAGATAATGATCGCTATTTTACAAACAGCTTTTTTCAGCCAAACCAGGATAGGGATTATATCGACTTGATGGTCAGGCACCTGGATTCGGAACATCATTCGGTTATCATCGACACCGACGAGCTGGTGGATGGGTTGTTCCAGGCAGCTGATGCCCGGGATTTGCCCGGCATGGCCGATGTGGACTCTTCCCTGCTGCTGTTTTGCAGCAAGGTTAAAGAAAACTGTAAAGTTGCTCTCTCCGGGGAATGTGCTGATGAAATATTTGGAGGTTATCCATGGTACAGGGATAAATCCATTCGGGATGCCGATGGATTCCCGTGGTCCCAGTCCACCAGTTTTCGCTGCAGCTTCCTGCGCGAGGATATCCTTGGGGGTGTTTCCCCGGGGGATTATGTCCGGGAGCGTTACCTGAAAACGGTTCGGGAAACCATAAAAAATCCGGGTTTATCGGATTTGGAAGCCCGAATGAAGGAAATGAACAGGTTGAACCTGGACTGGTTTATGCAGACACTGCTGGACAGAAAGGACAGAATGAGCATGTACAACGGTCTGGAAGTACGCGTACCGTTTTGTGATCATCGGATCGTGGAATACTTATACACCGTACCGTGGGAAATGAAGGATTGGCAGAACAGGGAAAAAGGGCTGTTGCGTGTCGCTTTCGAAGGCTTGCTTCCCGAAGAAATAGTATGGCGGAAAAAAAGCCCGTATCCGAAAACACACCATCCATATTATTTGAAAAAGGTATCCGAAATGCTCGGAGATATCATCGCAAGTCCGTCCGCTCCGTTACTCCGGATTGTAAGAAAAGATGCGCTGGAAGAACTGCTTCATCAGGAAAACGCTGTCCCCTGGTACGGCCAGTTAATGACAACGCCGCAGACCATAGCCTATTTCCTTCAAATGAATTACTGGCTGGAGAAATATCATGTACGATTCCTGTGAGTACCTGAACTCTTCATACACAACCCTCTGCCTTGATATTCTCTTGAAATAACAACCCAACTGAACATCCCTTATTCAAAACCATTCTTCCAGTAGACCAGGCAGTTGCAGTTCCCACAGGCATATCGTCGGCATTACAGCAAAAAAAGCAGCAATGATATAGTTTTTCTCACCGAAAAATCTAATACTGTTGGTTCAGTCATGTTGTCTTAAATCCTCTAATCTTTTTGCTCTCTCAAATGCAATTGCAAGATACCCACTCGGTTCCTTGATATGCTCATATCCCATATTTACAATTTCAAGTGCAGTGGGTCCATTATATTGAATATCGGTAAGCTTTTTCATTACAACATTCCAGTCAATGTTACCGTCAAATGGCATCCGGTGTTGGTCGCTACTCTCATCATTATCATGAAGATGCAATGCCATTAATTTATCCCCATAAATTGATAGTAAATCTGTATGTTTTGAACGACAATTTTGATGACCGCTATCAAAACAAAAACCCAGCCTGTTTGAATGAATATGATCGAACACATACCCAAGATATTCAGGTTTTCTCAGGTTTTCAAGAGCCACATTAATACATAGCCGTTCTGCTCGCTCCATTATTTTCCTTATTCTATTAATACACAATTCGTTTGCTTTTGGAGGATTCTCGCCACTTGTAAGGTGCACAATCATAGTGGGGATTTCATATTCATGGCAATCGTGAACACACTGCAATAGATGATTAGTAATTTCATCACCATTTAAAGTATCTAACCACAAGTCATTGATATTTTCGATTGGTGTATGAATATTCTCAACAAACAGCCCCATACGACGTGCCAGTTC
>JAEZBW010000402.1 GCA_023426765.1 Bacillota bacterium | reverse complement strand
GCATCACGCTGTAGTCCCCCCGGCTGACCGCTGCTTCCAGGGCTGCTTCCACCCGATGGTTGCGCGGTATTACCGCAGGGTTGTTGTTGCGCATCAGTTCCTGTGAAGCGGATATTGACTGCGTCTGTCTGCTTCGTCTCACTTGCCACTTCTCATTCCACGTTGAAAATTCGGGGCTTTGAAACAGACTTGAGTCATCTCTTTCCTCCAGTGTGAGGCTGCGGAAGGTGTTTGTAAAATCTGCTTTGAACTGGTGCATCATTTCAAGAAGATCTTTCACAAGGGCTCCGTCTCCGGGTTCTTCGCTGAAGATCCCAAGCTTTGCCCGCATTCCTTCCAGCCAATTGCTTTCATAAAGAACCTTGAACTCCTGAACTGTATCCTGGGCAAGCTCAACAGCCTGTTCCTGATCCTCCATCAGCAGCGGCAGCAGGGTTTCGGCGAACCTTGCCAGGTTCCACACCGTTATAACGGGCTGTCTTCCATAGGCATAACGGCCCTGGGTATCGATGGAACTGAACACCGTAGCCGGGTCATAGGCATCCATAAAGGCACATGGGCCATAATCGAGTGTTTCTCCGCTCAGGAACACATTATCGGTATTCATGACCCCGTGAATGAAGCCCACCAATTGCCATTTTGCAATCAGAGACGCCTGACGCTTCACTACTTCCTGAAGCAGCGTCAGATAGGGGTTTTCAGCTCCCAACGCATCCGGGAAATGTCTTTGAATCGTATAATCCGCCAATGTACGCAATTCCTCCGTCGTGCACCATTGCGAAGCATATTCGAACGTACCGACACGAATATGGCTTGCTGCAACGCGTGTTAATACGGCACCGGACTGGTCTGTTTCCCGGATCACCGATTCACCCGTGGTTGTCACCGCCAGGCTGCGGGAAGTAGGGATACCAAGAGCATTCATGGCTTCACTGATGATATATTCCCGCAGCATCGGCCCCAATGCCGCCCGGCCATCTCCCCTCCGGGAATAGGGCGTTCTGCCCGAACCTTTCAGCTGTATATCAAACCGTTCGCCCTGCGGAGTGATTTGTTCCCCTAACAGAGTAGCCCGCCCGTCGCCAAGCATGGTAAAATACCCGAACTGATGCCCCGCATAGGCCTGAGCAATGGGTTGAGCGCCCTCGGGAATCCTGTTGCCGGCGAACACCTGTGTTCCTTCCTCACTATTCATGGCTTGAGTATCCAATCCCAGTGATTCACCCAGTAAATGATTATATACAATCAGCTTTGGAGAGCGCACTGGTGTTGGGCTCACCCTGCTGTAAAATACCTCCGGCAGGTCTTGATAGCTGTTCTCCAGCTTCCACCCCGTTCTGACAAATTCCTTCTGTTTGATCATAATGACTCCTTTTTTAAGTTTTCTTTTTTAGCGTCTGCCGCTGATTATGAATTATTCAGTTAAGTTTTCCCTGAAAACGGTTTATGTTTCGCTGTTAGACAGACCTGAAGATGAAGAACATATGCGGCAACTGCTCATTCTACAGTGAAAATCCTGTACAGAATCGGATACCCGTCTCATAATCAGGTTATATAAACAATTCGTACAATATTTCTTGTTTTTTGCATTTTCAGCGGCATAATGCATTGTTGTGTATTCAATATTCCTGTTACTTCCATAGAAACGCATCAGGGAGGTTCCTATCGAACCTCCCTGACCATGTCGCCTTAATAAATTAACCCATTTAAATCAATTCCGACTTTTGCAGCAGTCTTCTTACTATCGCTGCAATCTCCGCCCTGGTAATCGTTTCTTTCGGTGCGAGCTGTTTTCCGCTTCTTCCGGAAACAACCCCGGTCTTGATACAGGCTGCAATGCTTTGTGTTGCATAATCCGACGATAAATCTCCATCGGTAAATTCTTTCATCAGACTGTCTGCTTCTCCATCTGTCAGTTCAACCTCAAGACCTGTAGTCTTCATGGCTCTGGCAACGATGATCATCGCCTGCTCTCGGGTCAGCTTGTCCGTCGGACCGAATTTCCCGTTTCCATAGCCAGTTATCAGCCCATATTCATTCGCAATGGTTATAGCGTCGTAATACCAGGTATCCCTTGCCACATCTGTGAAGGTATCCTTACCGGTGCCAGGTCGCATCAAACCGAGTGCCCTGACGACGATAGCCGCATATTCCGCTCTCGTTATCTCCCTGTCCGGCGCAAAGGTATTCTCGTCAATACCGTTGATCACCAGCCTGGAACCCATATCGTTCGCAGCTTCCTTTGCCCAGTGGTTTTCAACATCCCTGAAGGTTTTCGGGTTCCAGATGACGGAATAGGTACTGTTCGTCAGGCTGTTGATCTTCGCATAATATTTACCGTCAATGGCGATGATGGTTGTCGGCACATGGGAGAAGGTTCCGTCGTCGTTCAAAACGATACCGGTGGTAATTTTGGAGGGATCTACCCCATCCGGAATCGCAACCATTCTCTCAACATACCCGTTGAACTTGGATACTTCTACCGTCTTATCTCCGCTTGTACAGGTGATCTCAAACTGAACAGGCTTTACGACAACCTGATAGCTGTTTTTGTTTGCGGTATCTTCCACGATTCTGACCGTATCTTCCGGTGGTGCGGATACCCTTACATTCACCTTGATATCCTTCAGTTCCACCTCTTCACCAATCTGTTCCGATACATTATCGATATTGATCTGGACTGCAGGCAATGTATAGGTTACATTTTCCGTTTTTATTTCCAGAATGGCTTCCCTGGTTTCCATATTTTTTACCGTCTGGCCGTTGAGTTCTCCCACCACGACGTCCGATTCATTATTGACAGGTATGGTCACTACGGAGTTATTTCCCTCCGCCTCCAGCTTTTCTTCAATTTTTTTATCATCTATGGTTACCGTTGTAACTGTTTTGTCTTCCTCCCTCGTTATTGTTGCTGTGGCAGCCGTCTCAGTTTTGCCATTGACAAGTATATCCACTCCCGATCCAGGCGCTGGTGTTGGGGTTGGGGAAACCATTGGAGTTGGGCTGGGGGCAGCGGTAGGGGTCGGAGTTGGCGTTGGTGATGGTGATGGAGTCGGGCTTGGGGTCGGTGATGGGGTTGGGGTTGGCGTGTAGTCATCATCATCGTCGGAAGGATCGTATGGTGTTACCGCATTGGAAGCAGATGAACTCTGACTGTTTCCAACCATGTTAATTGCCTTTACGGTAAAGGTGTAGGAGATACCATTGGTCAGGCCATTGACGGTAATCGGCGATCCTGCCCCTGTTGCTGTGATGCTGCCAGGATTTGATGTTACGATGTATTCTGTGACAGAGCTTCCACCACTATCTGCCGGTGCTGTGAAGCTTACGATAGCTTTTCGGTTTCCTGATAAAGCCGTTACACTTATGGGGGCTCCCGGTACCGTTTTGGGGGTAGCGCTGACTTCATCGGAGAACGTGCTGCTTCCTCCAGGATTGCTTGCCTTCACAACAAAGTAATAGGTTACGCCGTTCGTAAGCCCTGTGGCCTCAAAGCTGTGAACCGAGCCCGCCACGGTTTGTAATGGAGCGCCGTAAGATCCTGCTGAAGTTGATTTATATATCTTGTACTCTGTTGCTCCTGCCACAGCCTCCCAGTTTATTGTTACCTTTGCGTTTCCTCCCGTTGCCGTAACCCCTGTCGGATTTGAAGGTACAGGAACCTGGGGCATTGTGCTGATTTCATTGGAGAACGTGCTGTCCCCTCCCGGATTCGTTGCCTTTATCGCAAAGTAATAGGTTGTTCCGTTTGTCAAGCCTGTTACATTGTGTGCATACACTGATTCCGCAACCGTTATTGCGGGCGTAGCATAGGTACCTGTTTCAGTGCCTGTAAATACCTTGTATCCCGTAGACCCTTCCACCGGACTCCAGCTGACATTCACCTGCCCGTCATCTGGAACCGCCGATAACAGAACAGGCGCTCCAGGTGCAGCAACCTGAGGCATTGCAGATACTTCATTGGAATTCACGCTGTTTCCGCCTGCATTGCCGGCCTTGACAACAAAGTAGTAGGTGGTGCCGTTTGTCAGGCCCGTTATGTCGAAGCTTGTATCAGAACTGTCTACGGTGGCTGTTGGTGCACCATAGGATCCCGCTGTTGTTCTCTTGTAAACTTTGTATTCCGTTGCCCCCGACACTGCACTCCAGGAAATTTCCACATGGGCATCTCCCGCTGAAGCCGACAGGATG
>JAEZBW010000389.1 GCA_023426765.1 Bacillota bacterium | reverse complement strand
CCTGGGCAAGCCCGTGCCCACGCCGCCGCGTGAACTGGCCGGCTGCCTGGCCGCCTACGCCTTTCCCGGCAACGTCCGCGAACTGCGGGCCATGGTCTACGACGCCGTGAGCCTGCACGCCGGCCGGATGCTCTCCATGCAAAGCTTCCTGGCCGCCGTCGCCCGGGTCGAACCCTGCCGGGCGACCCCGCCGCCCAACCCCTTCACTCCCTTCGAACCGCTGCCCACCTTTGCCGAGGCCGCCGGATTCCTCGTGGACGAGGCCATGCGCCGCTCCGGCGGCAACCAGACCATGGCCGCCAGGCTCCTTGGCATCTCCCAGCCGGCGCTGAGCAAGCGCCTCAAGCACATCGCCCGCCAAACCCCCATAACCTAGGACATGGGCATAACCTGGGCGCTTCAAGGCAACCATTCGATTTTGTTGACGATGTTTTGTTGTTTCGGGAGTCTTCATAACTTCGGTTATGGGGGTTTTCGCCGCGCGTCCTGGTCTGAACAACAATAAAATAAATCGATTCGGTCAGTTAGCAGTCGTCATCGACGCTGGCATCATCCGTGCTTTGGGAAAGGGGAGACTGCTGCCATAGCCTCGTTTGGGCCGGGCGCGATCCCCCTCATCGCGTCCGGCTCCCCTTGGCGGGGCCGCCGGATGGTCCGGCTCCATGGCGGCCGCCTTTGGTCACTTCCCAACGCAAAGGAGACGCCATGCAACGCGCCGCCAAGATGCTCGCCCCGATCCTGCTGGGTTTGGCGGTCTGGCTGCTGCCCGCCCCCCAGGGACTTTCGGCCGCCGCCTGGGCCTATTTCGCCCTGTTTGCCGCCGTGGTCCTGGCCCTGGTCCTGGAACCCGTTCCCCCGGCCCTGGCCGGGCTTATCGGCGTGGTCCTGGCCGCCGTGTTCCGGCTGGTGCCGGTGACTCCGGGCAAGGTTCCCTCGCCCGGCGACGCGCTCAAGTGGGCGCTGTCCGGGTTTTCCAACGGCACGGTCTGGCTCATCTTCGCCGCCTTCATGTTCGCCCTGGGCTATGAAAAGACGGGCCTGGGCAAGCGGTTGGGCCTGACCCTCATCAAGCGCATGGGCCGCAAGACCCTGGGCCTGGGCTACGCCGTGGCCCTGGCCGACCTCGTGCTCGCCCCCTTCATGCCGTCCAACACGGCCCGCAGCGGCGGCACCATCTTCCCCATCATCAAGAACATTCCGCCCCTGTACGGCTCCACCCCGGACAACAATCCTCGGGGCATGGGGGCCTATCTCATGTGGACGGCCCTGGCCACCACCTGCGTCACCTCGTCCATGTTCTTAACGAGCCTTGCCCCCAACGTCCTGGCCCACTCGCTGGTGGAGAAGGCCACCGGCGTCAACATCGCCTGGGGCCAGTGGTTTGTCAGCATCCTGCCCGTGGGCGTGATCCTGTTCCTGGCCACGCCGCTTCTGGCCTACATCATCTACCCGCCCACCCAGAAGACTTCCGAGAACGCCCCCATCTGGGCCGGCGAGGAGCTGGTCAAGCTCGGACCGCTGGCCGGCCGCGAGATCATCATGGCCCTTTTGGCCGCCGGCGCGCTGATCGGCTGGATTTTCTTCAAGGATACTCTCGATTCCACCCTGGTGGCCCTGATCGCCATCTGCATCATGGTCCTGACCAAGGTGGTGGATTGGGACGACATCCTCGGCTACAAGCAGGCCTGGAACGTGCTGGCCTGGTTTGCCACCCTGGTCACCCTGGCCGACGGCCTGGGCAAGGTGGGCTTTCTCACCTGGTTCGCCGACGCCGCCGCCGTCCACATGCAGGGCATGAGCCCCACGGCCACGCTGCTTGGCCTGACCATCCTGTTTTTCGTCAGCCACTACATGTTCGCCAGCGTCACCGCCCACGTGGCCGCCTTGCTGCCGGTCATGCTGGCTGCGGCCAAGGCCGTGCCCGGCCTGGATATCGGTCTGGCCGCCATGGTCCTTTGCGGCACGCTGGGCATCATGGGCGTCATCACCCCCTACGGCACCGGTCCCTCGCCGATTTATTACGGCTCCGGCTACGTCAAGGGGAAGGAATTCTGGATTCTTGGCCTGATCTTCGGCGTGATCTACCTCGGCGTGTACCTGCTGGTCGGGTTCCCCTGGATGGTCATGCGCGGCTAATCGCCGACAAAGGGAGTATGCGGTTCATGCGTACCATTGAAAAAAAGACCGTGGTCGAGGCCGTGGCCGCCCTGTGCATGGAGGCCAACCGGTTCCTGCCTGCGGATGTGCTGGGCGCCTTTGCCCGGGCCAAGGCCGCCGAATCCTCGGCGGCCGCCCGGGAAGTGTTCAACCAATTGGAAGAAAACGCCGCCCTGGCCAAGGAGACCGGACTGCCCCTGTGCCAGGACTGCGGCCTGGGCGTCTTTTTCGTGGACGTCGGCGAGGACGTGCGCCTGGCCGGCGGCAGCCTGCGCGAAGCCATCAACGAGGGCATGATCAAGGGCTATCAGGACGGTTTTTTACGCAAGTCCACCTGCGACCCGTTTAGCCGCAAAAACGTCGGCGACAACTCGCCGGCCATCGTCCATTTCGATCTCGTGCCCGGCGACGCCCTGAAAATCACCATGATGGCCAAGGGCGGCGGTTCGGAAAACATGTCCCGGGTCATGATGCTGGCCCCGGCCCAGGGCTGGAAGGGCGTGCGCGAGTTCATCATCCGCCGGGTGGCCGAATCCGGGTCCAATCCCTGCCCGCCCATCATCGTCGGCGTCGGCATCGGCGGCAACTTCGAACTGGCCGCCATCAATTCCAAGAAAGCCCTCATGCGCGAACTGGACGACGTCCATCCCGATCCCGAGGTCGCGGCCATGGAGGCCGATCTGCTCGCCTCCATCAACCGCCTGGGCATCGGCCCCATGGGCCTGGGCGGGGCCACGACCTGCCTTGGCGTCAAGGTCAAGGTCGCTCCCTGCCATCTGGCCAGCCTGCCCCTGGCCGTCAACATCCAGTGCCACAGCGCCCGGCACAAGGAGGTCACGCTCTGATGGCCGAACACCATCTGACCACGCCCCTGGCCGACGCCGACGTGTCCAAGCTGCGGGCCGGCGACGTCGTGTACTTGACCGGCATCATCTACACCGGCCGCGACGCCGCCCACAAACGCATCGTGGACGCCCTGGACGCCGGGGAGGAGCCGCCGTTTCCCCTAAAGGGCGCGGTCATCTACTATGTCGGTCCGTCGCCGGCCCGTCCCGGCCGCCCCATCGGCTCGGCCGGGCCCACCACCTCGTATCGCATGGATTCCTACGCCCCGCGCCTGCTCAAGCTCGGCCTCAAGGGCATGATCGGCAAGGGCATGCGCGCCGCTCCCGTGCGCGAAGCCATGGAGACCGAGATGGCCGTCTACTTCGGGGCCACTGGCGGGGCCGGGGCGCTTTTAGGCCTGCGCATCCAGGACGCCAAGGTCATCGCCTACGACGACCTCGGACCCGAGGCCGTGCGCGAACTGACCGTGGAGAACTTCCCGGTGCTGGTGATTAACGACTGCGTGGGCGGCGATCTCTACGCCGTGCCCGACCTGGAGGCCGCCCTTGGCTAGCTTGGCGGCCGCTTCGGACAGCGGCGTCTGCCCGGGCGGCCCCAGGCCCCTCTACGCCTCCCTCTACTTCTGGGTGGTGGCCGGCATCGTGGCCGGCATTGTCCTGGGTCTGGTCCCGGCCACCAAGGGCTTGGCCATGGAGATGCAGCCCTTTGGCACGGCGTTTATTCGCATGGTCAAGATGATCATCGCGCCCATCATCTTTTGCACCGTGGTCACGGGCATCGCCAAGATGGGCGACATGGGCAAGGTCGGGCGCGTTGGCCTGAAGTGCATGCTCTACTTCTGGGCCATGACCTTGTGCGCCCTGGCCATCGGGCTGGTCGTGGTCAATGTGCTGCGGCCCGGGGCCGGCATGGACGATTACGCCGCCCGGATGCAGGCCAACCAGGCCGAGACGGCCAAAATTGAAGAGTTCGCCGGCAAGGCCAGGAAGCTCTCCACCGCCGAGTTCCTGCTCAACATCGTGCCGCATTCGGTGGTCGACGCCTTTGCCAAGGGCGACATCCTGCAAGTGCTGTTCTTCTCCATCCTCTTCGGCATCGGCCTGGCCAGCCTGGGGGAGAAGACCAGACGCATCGTCGGCATCATCGACGAGTTCGGCCAAGGGCTTTTCAAGGTCGTTCACTACATCATGTACTTCGCACCCTTGGGGGCCTTCGGGGCCATGGCC
>JAEZBW010000370.1 GCA_023426765.1 Bacillota bacterium | reverse complement strand
GCCGTCGCCCTCGATCCAAAATACCGTCTTTTCCATGCGCCTGGGCTCCTCTTGGGAAAATTTGAACAAAAAAGGAAAATAGAAAGGGAGCCGGTCATTTGTCAACCGGCCGGCCGGCCGCCGGCTGTCCCGGCGGCCCGGCGTCCAGGAACTGGGCGGCGAACTCCCGGGCCACCCGCCGTTGCCGCTGTTCGGGCATGGTCCAGAACTCGGCGTCGGCCCCACACAGGGGCAAGAGCTGGATCAGCGCCGCCTGGCGGCCGTCGCGGTCAAGCCCCGGCCAGTCGGGCCGGGCCATGCGCCGGGCCGCTTCGTCGCGGCAGGCGTCCACGTAGCGTTTGGGGATGGGGGCCTCGGCCGGAGCGCGGAGGTCAGGGCCGCCGGTCTCCCTGGGCGCGACGCGCCCACCCTGGCGCAGGTTGTCGAACAGGAGATACCGCGGCGACGGGACCACTTCCCGCAACACGAAAAGCAAGCCGGCGAACAGCAGAAAAGCCAGCGGAACCAGCGGTTTTCGGTCCATGACGGACGTCCCCTGCGGCCGCGCCCAGCCGGCGAAACCGGCCCGGCGCGGGTTGGGAGACATCCCGCCCGTTACTGCTGCGGGGTCTCGGCGGCGTAGCGCCGCAGTTTGGCGGTCACGTTGTCCTGGACCCAGTGCCCGTCCCACCACTCGATGGGAATGACGGGCTGGCCCGAAAGATAGACCGCGAAATGCACCTGATCGCCCGGGGTCAGGCCCGTGGTTCCGGTCGTGCCCACGAGGTCGCCCTTTTTGAGGGCGTCGCCGACCTTGACGGCGATGGAGCCGAGGTTGGCGTAGACCGTCAAAAGGCCCAGGCCGTGGTCCATGACCACGGTGTTGCCGTAGACGCCCAGGGGTCCGGCAAAGACCACATCGCCGGCGTTGGCGGCCGGGACTTGCGCTCCGGGGACCGAAGCCAGACCGATGCCGTCGCTCAAGTCGCGGCCGATCTCCTGGCCCTTATACATATAGACGCGGTCGGCCCCGAACGAGCCGCGCACCACCGACCGGGGCAGGTAGACAAAACCGCCGTCCCACAGAGGCTCGGGGCCGGACTTGGCTGACAGCGACCCGATGAAGGCGGCGTTTTGCCGGCGCAACTCGGTGTTTAACTTTTTAAATCGTTCCACCGGATCGCGCTCCTGGGGGAACATGGCGGCAAAGGCCGGCAGACGAGAGGCCAAAAATTCGTCGGTGATCTCCACCCGCTCCTCGCGAAACCGCCGTTTGATGGCCATATTGACGAAAAATCCGGTTTTTTCGTTGCCGGCGGCGTCCTCCACAAAGAGCCTGGGCTTGTAGGCGTCGGCGTCGATGTCGCTCGGAAAGGCGAACAGGCAGGCATATTGGCCGCTTTTTTGCTTATAGCCCGGAAAGAACCGATCGCCCACCATCACGCCGCTGCGTGTCACGTCTTTATTCACCTCATAGACGACCAGCCCGGCTCCGCCCTGGCGCATGTAGTGCGCCGGGGTCAGGGCCTTGATGGTGGGGGGCACGGGATCAAGCAGCATCCGCTTGTTGACCCGGGCGGCGTTGCCGGCCCCGAGGTTGGCATGGGAGCCGTCGTGGGCGGCGATCTGGATTTCGAAGGCCCCGCCGCGCAGTTCCGAATGCTCCAGGCTGAAGCGTTCGCTGACCTGGTCGCGAGGCGGATCGTAGATCCGGCGCAGCACGTCGGTGCGGCGCTGGCCCTGGGCCACGGTGACGATGAGCGACCGGATGCCGGACTGGTCGTCGGAGGCGGTGACCACAAAGGGGCGCTTGAGCGAGGCGGCCTCGGCCTGAGGCGAAAGCGTCACCTGCGGCTTTTCGGCGTCCTTGAGGAACAGATGATAGCCGGCGAAACCGGCGACGATAAGCGGCGAGGCCAGGAGTCCAAGAGCCAGAAGCCAGAAGGCCGGCCCCGTTTTCCCGCTTTTCTTAAACGGCTTCAAAATGCGCATGGTGCAAGTATCCCCTGTCGCCGCGGTGGCGACACTATAGGCGAGGCCGGCCGGCCGGGCAAGCCGCCCGGCGGCGAAACGGAGTTTACATGGCTGACGACGATAAAACGGCAACCAAGACGCCGCCGCCCAAAGGGGGCCTTTGCATGGCGGCGGCCACGGCCGCCCTGGCCGTGTCGGCTCTGGCGATCAGCCAGGCCGGCGACTGGCTGCGCCGGGCCACGGGCGAACTGCGCCACGAAACCGTGCTCATGGCCCAGGACGAGGCCATGGCCCGGTCCGAGGTGGCCATGGCCGCCGGGCTTTTCATCATTGATCCCGAGGAGCGTCGCCGGCTGCGCCTGACGGCCACGGCCTATTGCCCGGACTGTCTCGACGACGACGGACCGCAGCTTTCGGCCTCGGGCGCGCCGGTGCGGGCCGGAAGGACGGTGGCCGTCTCTCGCGATCTGCGTCGGCTCCTTGGCCGCAAGGTCTACATCGAAGGCGTGGGCGTGCGGGTGGTGGAAGACCTCATGCACCCCCGACATGCCGGCCGATTGGATCTGTGCCTGCCCAACAAGCGCCAGGCCGTGGATTTCGGCGTGCAAACCCTTGAAGTGG
>JAEZBW010000357.1 GCA_023426765.1 Bacillota bacterium | reverse complement strand
CCTAAGTTCCCGAAATATGTTACGATGAGGCCGATCGAAAAATGCTGAAGAGTGCTGAAAATTAGGGTTTTCAAGCAATTTTTTCTTGACATATTCCTCGTTATATAATATAATATATAACGAGGATGGTGATGGTTGTGTCAATTGTTTATCAAACAAGTAAGAAAACCGGTATCAGATACGCCTATGATAATATGCCCTATTGGGACAAAGAAAAACAGCAGTCCCGAGCAAAACGGACACTTCTCGGCAAGGTGGATCCAGATACTGGAGATATTATTCCGACGAGGGCGTACAAAAAGAACAGCAAAACGGTGGAGCAACCGTCAGAACCCAAGCCTGGCCCAGTGCCGATAAACAAAACACAAAGAAGCTTCTATGGAGCAAGCTATCTCTTTGATCAGATTGGCAAGCTGACTGGGGTTGAAGCAGATTTGAAAGCCTGCTTCCCCGACACTTATAAAAAGATACTTTCTTTAGCGTACTACCTCATTCTGGAGGAAAATAACTCCTTAAGCCGGTTCTCTCACTGGCAGCGGCTTCATATTCATCCGCATGGAAAGGATATTCCATCACAACGGAGCAGTGAGTTATTTCAGTCCATTGAAGAAAAAGAGCGTGTATCGTTTTTTGAAAAACAAGGCAAGCGCCGAATTGAGAAAGAGTATTGGGCATTTGACATCACTACGATCTCAAGTTACTCCGAAGTATTGAAGCAGGTCAAGAACGGAAAGAACAAGGAAAATGATCACTTGCCGCAGATCAATCTGGCTCTTCTTTTTGGCGAAGAATCCGGATTGCCTTTTTATTACCGCAAACTCCCTGGTAATATCAGCGATGTAAAAACTGTGAAGCAACTGATGCACGAATTTGATGTCATGGGCTATCGCAAAGTCAATGTCATTCTGGATCGAGGCTTTTACAGTAAAAAAAATATTAATGAACTGTATAAGAATCACCAGAAGTTTGTCATCGGTGTAAAGCTTGGGCTCAAATACGTGAAAGAAGCCTTGGAAGCTGAACGTGAAAATCTCAAGCTTTGGTCGAACCTAAAGACGCAATTTGGAGCATACGGCGTGTGCAAAACAATAGAATGGGAGTATGAACAGGACCGCCCGTATAAAGGCGATGTCTTTAAAGATAAGCGCAGAGCGTATTTGATGCTTTATTACAATCCCGAGAAGGCTGCGAAGGATCAAATTGACATGAACGAATACCTGACAAGCCTTTACAATGATATTAACGAGGGCAATCGACGTGAATATCGCGCTAAAGACTACGACAAATACTTTGAGATCACTGAGACCCCAATCCGAGGCTTGAAGATTACACCCAGAGAAGATGTGATGCGCGAGGAAGCCAGGAACTACGGATACTTCGCCTTGCTATCCAACGAAGTCAAAGACCCCACTGAAGCATTATCACTGTATCGGAGTAAGGACATAGTTGAGAAGGCCTTCGGTAATCTCAAAGAACGGCTTAACTTCCGCAGAATGCAAGTTTCATCGGAATTATCTCTGAATGGTAAGCTGTTTATCGAATTTATTGCGCTCATCTATCTTTCTTACGTGAAAAAGAAAATGCAGGACGCCAAGCTTTTTGAAAGTTGGACTCTGCAAGGATTGCTGGATGAACTGGATACAATTGAGCTGTTTGAAGCCCCTGGTTATGGCCGTATACTGGGTGAGGTTACCGAGAAACAGCAGGCCATTTTTAAAGCGATGGGAGTGGAACCTCCATCGTTATAAATTCCGGGGATTTAGGTTTCAACAGGTACATATATTCACCAATACCTGAATGTCATCATATCCGGCAAAACAGGCTCAGGCAAAAGTTTTTTGGCATGCGCGCTTGGTAATAGTGCTTGCCGCCAAGGGCACACCGTCAGATTCTTCCGTATGCCGGAACTTTTGCTTGAAATACAGGATGCAAAAGCAGAACACCGGTATTCCAAGTATATGTCCCAGTTACTGAAAATCAAGCTCCTAATCCTTGATGATATCGGACTTAAATCCTATACACTAGATGAAAGCCGGGATATTCTTGAAATCATTGAAAGCCGATATCACAAAGCCTCAACCATTATGGCTGGGCAAGTGTCTCATACCCAATGGTATGAACTGTTCCCGGATCCGACCCTGGCCGATGCAATTATGGATCGAATAATTCATAATGCATATATCATTCCTCTCGATTCGAGGAAATCAATGCGGGAGGTGATGGCAAGTGAACTGTAATCTTGTTTCAACATAGAAATCATGGTACAATAACAGTACGAAAACATACGAATAGTACAAAATCGGTATGAAATTATGAGGTCATCATGGAATATCTAATGTATCCGCCTACCGTGAAATCAATGGCGGCAGAAATTATCACAGTTTGTGACGATTATTTAGCCAGAAAGATAGGACTTGAGCCATTGCAACAGCTTATACGCCATTATGCCAATACTTTTCCGAATATGCTATTCAATGCTCAAGAACTCAATCCGACGATCTTAAACCGTATTGGTAAGAAAAGGGCTACCATCATTGATAAATTACTCGATGGCTACCAGCAGAAAATGTCAAATTTTTATACCTGATTCTAAAAAATTATAGTACAATAAATTCATTCGACAAGGTGTCCGGATAATGCCGGTTTACTGTCCGGATGTTGCCGGAACGGTGTCCGGATGTTTCCGGTTTTGCCGTCCGGATGTGCCGGAATACGCACTGCACCTATGTTCTCAGATCACAAATGTTCATGTACCTTCATGATGAATAGTGTATAAAGTACAAAGAGTAAATTGCTTATGAACCCCATCGGAGACTCATAATTCATATTAAAAGCAACTTAAAATCATAAAGATACCAGTAATGATTACGTTTACTTTTTATTCTACAGCGATCTGATATTGCGTTGGAGACAGACCGATGATTCGTTTAAATGCTCTTCTGAAAGAACTGTCACTGCCATATCCGACCTGCTGTGCAACGGTTTTAATAGAAATGTCTCGGGCAGATAACAGTTCACATGCTTTTCTGATTCGTATATCTTCAAGATAGTCCGCGAAGGTAACACCCATACTATCTTTGAAAAAATGATATATATAGGATTCGGTTAAACTGAAAGAAGAGGCTACCTGATACAGGTTTAAGTCTGCATTCATATAGCATGTATTCAGGTATTTTATTATTTTGGTTCTTAATATATTCGATTCGTTTTTTAGCTGATTGCGCATGATAGTACATATTGTCATATTGATAGCAGATAAGTGATCGAACATGTCTTGAATTGTGTCCGCTTCTTCGATGACTTTGATCTTGTCAAGTAAGTCATGATTGTCATCCATCTGATCAAGGATCCGAAATATCGTGCCTTTGATAGAAAATATCAACTGCAGTTCCATCTCAAAGGTTAAGTATCTCTTCACGTAATTTTCCTCGTATATTTTTTCCTGGATTCTATATACCTGTTCATTATCTCCGGTCTTTAAGGAATTGATTAGATTCAGTTCTAGATCAATCGGGTAATAATACATTACTTTTTCAACAGCAGCGCTATTTATATACATGATCTTATATTTATCAATGGTTCTAGTTCTCAGCATGGAAACACCTCGATTCATTTTTACTAATACGTATTATCTATAACTTATTATATATTCCCTAAACAGAATTCGTCAATAGAATCCTGTACATCCTAAACTGAATTTGAGTCAAATTTACATTTTTTCTGTGAATTTTGTATGACTGCCCTACGGAACACTGTAATATATGGAATCTGGGTTAGATACCACAATATAATTTTTTCCTTCTGTTTAACCTTTTATGTTATTTTTTATCATTTATCGCGGAAATAAATTGTATGCAGTAGAAAAAATTGTTCGTATCCAATACGAATGATGAATGCTATAATCATATTAGGGCTATTACTGATTTACACAATTGTTAATACGTATTATTTGATATATTGGCTTATTCACCGATGAAACTCTTATAATTTATAATATAAAACCTTTGTTACAATTTGTACGTAAATGGCTAAGATCTATAAGCAGCCTCTTAAGAGCGCTCAAAGAGTAACTGCTTTAAGATAATTTAACAGTATCAAAACAATTAAACTCAATACTTTAACATTAGGGGGATTATAATGAGTAAAATGAAAAGAACAATGGTAATCATTATTGCGGCGATTATGTGTTTTACTTTAATGGCCTGCCAAAATGTCAAGCCAGAAGTGACACCAGCAACACCGACGAATCCTGCTGACAACACGGGGACCGATAAGCTGCTTGATGGTGGTGTAACAAATCCAACAGGCTATCCGATTGTGAACCAGCCAGTAACTTTAAGAGCAGCTGTTACACAATTAAGCAACCTGGGTGATGTATCCAAAAGAAAAATCTGGAAGACAATCGAGGAAACAACCGGAGTTAAAATCGACCTGGAGTTCTATGCGGATACAGAAAAAGTAAACCTCATGTTAGCATCCAGAGATTACCCGGATATCACTTTCCGTCTTGATTCAACAGGAACTGCTATGGCTGATGCCATTGAGGCCGGTGATCTCTTGTGTCTGGACGATTATATGCAATATGCGCCTACCATTAGCTCCTTCCTCGAAGAAAAACCAGAGATGAGAAACTATCTCAAATCGTCAGACGGTAAAGTTTACAATTTTGCTCAAATCTACCTGGACGAAACATCCTATAACCTGCGGGATCAATGGTTTATTAACAAAAAGTGGCTTGATGAATTAAATTTAAACATCCCAACAACAACGGATGAGTTCTTCTCTGTAATGAAAGCCTTTAAAGACAACGCGGGTAAAGGAACCATACCAGAAAACGTAGTTCCATTTTATGCAAGACATGCTCAGGGCATCTGTGGTCTGTATGACCTTTATGGTGCGTTTGGTGTGTATAGTCCAACCATCTACCCGAATGCAAACTTTATCTATGTCGACAATAAGATTCAATTACAAGCAGTGAATCCTTTACTTAAAAACGCTCTCAAATTTGCAAGAGATATGTATGCAGAAGGAATTTTGCAGCCACAGATGTTTACTGATGACTGGAACGCATTTATCTCGACAGTATCCTCTGATCCTCCGGTTGTAGGTGCATTCCAGGCCTATAATGACTATACCAATTTGAAATATTTCTACCCGATGGCTCCGTTTAAAAATACGAATGGAGATCCTACCTATATGCGCAGACAGCAGAAAGGTGCAGCTGTAAACTTCAGAGTCTTCTCAAAATGCAAGTATCCTGTTGCAGCAGTTCGTGTAGCTGATTTTATGTGCCAGCCTGAAAACTCAATGACATTAGCATTTGGCAGTCAGAATGTTGGATGGAAATACAACGATAAGGGTGAATTTGAGGTTATTGCAGGAGCACAATTTGCGCAGGCCGATGAAGATGGACAGCTTGGTAATCTGGTCCCCGCAATCACTACTTCTGAAATGTATAAAAATCCTAACATGAACACAGAAGGCACACGTGAATGGGCTTACGAAAATCTTTATAAACAATTCCTGCCGGAGCAGGTATTTGAAAGACCATTCTATGTTGCACCAACAGCTACTTTAGAGTACACAACAAGACAGCAGAAAATAGCTGACCTTAAAAAGCAAGTTGATGAATATGTCAACAAGATGCATGCAGACTGGATTACAGGAACTAAAGATATAGATGCAACCTGGGATGAGTATGTGAAAAACATCTATAATTTAGGTGCTGAAGAACTGATGCAGCTGCTGCAGATCGATTTGGACGAAGGTTTAGCGAGATAGTATTTCAGTTTAAAGAATGATATAATGTTGTATTATATACAATGATAGAATGAATACAGCTCTTGCAAATGTATAACCATGAGCAAGAGCTGTATTCATCTACTAATTTGGCCAAATAGACAGTAGAAAGCAGGTGCTTATATGCAGCTTGAAACAATGCAGCTGACAGAAGCTCAAAAGGGCAGGTTCAGTTTGTTGTGGTTTAAAATTAGAAGGAATGCCGGACTGTACTTTCTCATTTTACCCGCTCTGGTATATATTATTATTTTTAACTTTATTCCCATGTACGGGATATTGATTGCATTCCAGAACTTCAAGCCGTTTCTCGGCGTGGCAGGAAGTGATTGGGTCGGCCTGCATCATTTTAAAAGATTTTTTGGGTTGAATGCATTTGGTTCGCTCATGAAAAATACTTTAACCCTCAGTCTATACGGTTTGGTAGCCGGCTTACCAATGCCTGTACTTCTTGCTTTATTGCTGAATATGTGTATTAGCAAGAGGCTAAAAAAAATTGTTCAGGTTGTTACCTATGCACCACATTTTATTTCTACGGTTGTATTTGTTGGCATCATAAATGTTTTCTTTTCACCCTCCCTGGGCATAGTCAAAACAATATTGAATACAGTCGGTTTATTGGATGGTCCTTTGATGACACTGCTGAATCCAGATGCGTTTCCACATCTTTATGTATGGTCAGGAGTCTGGCAGGGAATGGGTTGGGGCAGCATTATTTATCTTGCCGCCTTAACGGGAATCGATGTTGAGATTCAAGAAGCCGCCTATGTGGAAGGTGCAACCAAACTTCAGCAAGTATGGTATATTGACTTGCCTACCATAATACCAACAATCGTTACGATGCTGATATTGAGTTGCGGAAGTATTCTGAATGTTGGTTTTGAAAAAGTATTCCTGATGCAAAATACATTGAATCTCCAAACCAGCGAAATTATTTCTACCTATGTATATAAGGTTGGTATTTTAGATACTCAATATAGTTATTCTGCTGCTATCGGTATTTTTAACTCTGTGATAAATCTGGCTTTATTAATAAGTGTGGATCGTATTTCAAAAGCGATGGGACAAAGAGGGTTATTTTAGAAGGGGGCTTTTTCATGTCTACTGCGTCAAGGGGAATCAAACCAAGAGGAATAGATCGTTCAACAGATATCGTAGTCCTCATATTACTGGTTATTCTACTAATCATTATTGCTTATCCTCTATACTTCATTATCATAGCCTCCATCAGTGCACCAAGTGATGTTACCACTGGGAAGGTTTTATTATTTCCATCGGGTACCAACTTTGAAGGATATAAAAAAATACTTCAATACTCGATGATTTGGGTTGGTTATCGTAATTCTATTATATATGCCGCATTGGGTTCTACTATATCTGTTGCATTAAGCCTGATGACAGCATATGTTTTTACACGCCGTGATTTAGTGGGCAGAAAATTTTTACTCACACTGTTTTTAATTCCTATGTTCTTTGGCGGTGGATTGGTACCGACTTATTTGTGGATGCGGGATCTTGGTTTGCTGAATAAGCCTATTATCCTCGTCTTAATGGGATCTGTCAGTATGTACAATATTATTATTACCCGTACTTTTCTTGATTCCAATATTCCATCTGAGCTTTTGGATTCAGCACGCATAGATGGCTGCAACAATGTCAACTACTTTACACGCATTGTTCTGCCGCTATCAAAAGCAATTATTGCTGTTTTATTTGTATTCGGTATTGTCGCGCAGTGGAATTCTTTTTTCAATGCATTGATTTATATTAATAATAGAAAATATTATCCGTTGCAGCTTGTACTGCGTGAAATTCTCAGTGCCCAGACCAGTATGATGCAGCAAATGGAAATGGGCCTGCTGAATGAAGATAATATGAAACAGTTATTATTGGCAGAATCCATGAAATATGGCGTAATTATTGTATCAAGCATACCGATGATGCTCGTATACCCATTTGCACAGAAGTACTTTATTAAAGGTATAATGATAGGCTCTATCAAAGGTTGATTGATTGATTGCTGCACCAGCTTGTGTGATTCAATGAGCGCTTGCGCGAATTGTGCTCCAATGAAGGTGCGTACCCACCGGAACGCGCCACAAGCCCCATTTTCCAGCCGGTCCACTTCAAGATTCACCCTAACGGTTGGTCCACTTTAAGAATTGGAAGTCTGCTATATACTTTGCACATTTTCATAAGATCATCAACGTACTATGATGTTTTTGAATCAAAAAAGGCCGGGATTTTTAAGCAAGTCCCGTTCATTTAATAGAACACCTGTTTTAAAATGGTTCAAAGTGTGTCATCTATCGTTTAATTACCAATCTTGATTCAACATGTGAAAAGACCTTTCAGCTTTATACGATAAGCCTGAAAGGTCTTTTTCCTTCTAGAAAGTGATTGTGTTTACCTGGTAAAACCCTATAACTTAGGTATTTCTTTGATACACCTCTGTACATCCTCTATCGATGGCATTGACGGAATAGCCCCTCTGCCGGATGCACATAATGCGCCAACCGCATTGGAGAAATCCAGCATCTCGTCTATGACCTCAGGCTTAAGTTGATCCAAAGTACAACGCTTCCTGCTAAGCTGGTACAGCAGCCCCCCCAGGAATGCGTCC
>JAEZBW010000356.1 GCA_023426765.1 Bacillota bacterium | reverse complement strand
ACCTTATTCCCTGCTTCCTCATCAATTTGCGCAGCCTGGTTAATCCATTGAGAAACCTTTTTCTGTTCTCCTGAAACAACGATGACTTCGCCTTTCGGTGCATAATGAGTATATTTCATGCCGGGTGACCTGGGTTTTTCGGTGCTTTTCCCATTTATCAGGTATGTATCCAACTGAACTTTACCGGTCACCTGCTCAATCATCTCCAGAGTGATTCCGCCTGGCCTTAATATTGTCGGGATATCACCTGTCATATCTAAAACGGTTGATTCCAATCCGACTCTGCAAGACCCTCCGTCAATAATCCAGGAGATACGTCCGGACATGTCCTCCAAAACGTGTTCAGCCAGCGTTGGGCTTGGTCTCCCCGAACGGTTAGCGCTTGGAGCTGCAATCGGGACACCGGCCTTTTTAATAAGCTCAAGCGCTATGGGGTGATCGGGCATTCTTACCGCCACTGTATCAAGACCAGCAGTAATTTCCGTCGGCACTACCGGAGATTTTTGAAGTACGATCGTCAGAGGTCCTGGCCAAAAAGCTGTGATCAGTTTCAGAACTTCCGGCTTTATTTCGGTAACAAGAGGTTTCAGCATTTCCAAGTCAGAAATATGCACAATCAACGGATTATCATTGGGCCGCCCTTTCGCCGCGAAAATGGAAAGTACCGCATCCGGATTCAAGGCATCCGCTCCCAACCCGTAAACGGTTTCTGTCGGAAAAGCCACCAGTTCTCCTCTTCGGATTGCTGCAGCCGGTTCCGAAAGCTTATCTGACCCCATCAGGTCAACTTTGATATATTGTGTTTCCATTTCCATCTCCATGGTGACTTCGCTGTGCTTAATACCTCGTTATAGTATATCGCAGGATGCTTTATCTATCAAGGTAATAGCCAGAGTTGAAATTATGTGTTCTCTTGCGTTATATCTATGGTATAATATTTCAAAACCAGTTATGGTAACAATATAAGGAAGTGCTTATGATGACGGATCAATTCAGATCAGGTTTAAAAAACGTAAGAAGGGTTGTTATTAAAGTCGGAACATCCACACTGACCCATGAAACAGGCCGGATGAATCTGGTCAGGATTGACAGACTGGTCATGATGATCTCTGAACTTATCAACCAGGGATATGAGGTAACACTGGTATCCTCCGGCGCTATCGGCGTGGGCATGGGCAAGCTGAACTTAAAGGAACGTCCCCATATCATGGGGTTCAAGCAAGCGCTTGCTGCTGTTGGGCAGTGTGAGCTGATGAATATTTACAGCAAGATGTTTTCAACCTACAACCAGTTTGTCGCTCAGATTCTTCTGACAAAGAACGATGTGGATGACGAAACGAAAAGAAAAAATATCGAAAACACCTTTGAGCACCTGATGAAACAGCATATTCTTGCGATAGTCAATGAAAATGACACCGTATCCACCGACGAGGTCACCGCTCTGGATCATTTTGGAGATAACGACACCCTTTCAGCTGTGGTTGCCCAATTGGTTCACGCTGATCTTTTAGTCATTCTGACCGACAGAGACGGTTTCTATGATGGAAATCCAAAAGAACGCGACGACTGTACGCTGATTGATACCGTTACTGAGTTGACTGATGAAATACGTCATTATGCCGGCGGCGAAGGAACGAAGCTTGGAACCGGCGGTATGATAACAAAGCTGAATGCCGCCGATATTGCCACAAACTCCGGAATTCATATGGTTCTTGCAAATGGGGATGACCCGTTTATTGTCTTTCAGGTTTTGTCCGGAGAGAAAGTGGGCACTCTGTTTGTCAGCAAGGACAAAAATACATAGGTTTCTCGTGAATCCGACATTATTTTATGTTATTTTCTATGTGAGTATTTTTTGTTGCATTATCAGAATGCCCTATAAAGTGACCGGTGACCACGAATGGATTTTTACTGGAAAATATTTAAAAATATTTTTCAAATAATAACCTCAAATACTTGACTTTGGAGGGTTTTCATTATAAAATGATGTCGAAATTAAGTGCGGGAGGTTATCTTGTATGAACAAAACAGAATTGGTAAATGCCATAGCTGCAAAATCAGGTTTAAGCAAAAAGAACAGCGAAGCTGCTCTGAATGCATTGGTTTCTTCAGTAGAAGACGCTCTGGTTGCAGGCGAAAAGGTAGTTCTGGTTGGTTTCGGAACTTTTGAAGTGAAGCAAAGAGCTGAAAGAAAGGGAAGAAATCCTCAGACCAAGGCAGAAATCACAATTCCTGCTTCCAAGGCACCTGTTTTTAAGGCAGGCAAAGGCTTAAAGGATAAGATTAACGGATAATCTTTGGTCAAAATGATAAAATGCTCTGTCGCAAGGCAGGGCATTTTAATTTTCGCTTTATCCATGAGGACACTTACCATGAACCAGGGGGACAGGTACCGTGGCTCAGAGCAGCGAGATGAGTGCACCTGCTAAAAATCCTGCAATATTGCCGACTAAAGGAATTCTGCCTTTGTATAGCTTACGGGATTCGTTCATCAGTTCTCCCAGGCTTACATACAGCATGGCTCCGCCTGCCAGCCCAAGGCAAACAGCGGAGAATGCATCCGATATGCTTCCAAAGGCAGCACCCAGGAAAGCCCCCACCCCCATTGGCAAACCTGATAATATCGTGATGATAAATATCCGTAACGGTTTTATTTTTCCCAGCCTCAGGGGAATTGCCATCGCCATCCCCTCGGGAATATCATGCAGTAAAATTGCTAAAGATAGGGTAATTCCCACACTGGCACCGGTCTGGAAGCCTGCGCCAACCGCAAAGCCTTCAGGCAGGTTGTGCAGTGATACTGCAAAAACCATCATCCACCCCGAAAGCATCACCGGCTGCTTGCCTTCTTTTTTCATATATGAACGCAGAATTTCATCCACAAGAATGATCATCAGCACACCAATGAGCAGCCCTACAGAGGTATAAAAAAAACCGGCGATTTTATAACCTTCGGGCAGCAGTTCCATGCAAACCATGCTGATCATAATGCCTGTTGTAAATTCAAGTAGGGTGCTTTGAATCCGTTTGGACACCGATTGAGGGAAAAAAGCCGTAAGCCCTCCCAACCCCGTCCCTGTTATTCCTGTTAGAAGGCCTGCCAGGGCTATCATCAAAAAACTGTCCGCCGTGAACAATGCATTCCGTGCTGTTCCGCCCATCATACCGCTCCCTGTCCCGCTTCAGTTCAATATATGTTTCAGGGAACAAAAAAAGAATTCCCAGTGGAAATTCTCTTCTCAACCATATTTTTCAACAGTAATGGAAACAGCTGCAATACATCCGAGTTTCCGGCCGCATAAGCTGCAGGCCTTCAGAAAGACTGTCATCGCTGAGTTTACTATAGGAGTTACTTCTTTTTATCGAAGAAGTAGGACGGTGAACTGGCCGGCTTGACGGTATACGCTGTGGCCACCTTTTTACCGGCATTTACGCCCTTGATTTTATCTCCCAGTTCGCTTTTCATCTCAGAAGCGTTTTGATAGCTGTGTTGTTCAAGTGATATAATGGTTTCTATTACACGCGTGATTTCATTGATGACCTCTTTCAGCTGCTGCCTGCCATCCAGGCTCGTTCCTGAAAGCGCTTCCAGGCTATTGATGCCCAACATCTCTTTAAGGTTTTCAGAGACACTTAAAAAAGCATCATCCAGCTTATGAATATACCCAATGACTTCATCCTTCTGAGATAATATGTTCTCAATGCCATCCAACGCCTTATCATGGAAAGCTTGATTCTGTTTTTCTGATAATGTTCTGAGCTTCTCAATCAGTTCAAGCTTTTTTTGCGACAAGGCGATCATTTGATTAAGAAGCTGCTGTTCCTGCATCACACGCCTCCGGATCAAAATAATTCATTGCCTTGAATCACACCCCTGCCGCAACTGCCTTCTTCGGAAGATGCTTGGCGAGCTTCATGGCCTGTTCCCATGTATCCCTGAGTTCTCTTGCGAAGCCCAACACCTCGCTGAGAATTTCCGTGCTTTTTTGCATGTTTGCTTCAACCAGCCTTCGGTTCATATAATCATACAATAACAATAAGCTTGCGGATACTTCGTAATTCTTATTCAGTGAAGAGATAAATTCCAGCACGATGTTTTGTGACTTGATGATATTGTCGTGAGCTGCCTGCAAATCTTCCTTGGAGATGGCATACTGCGCCTTCATGATAAACTTGACCAGCCCGTTGTAAAGCATTAATGTCAACTCTTCCGGTTGTGCTGTAAATACACTGCTCTCTTTATATTGATTGTATCCAGAAATATTCATTGCTAAGCCTCCGTCAACTCTTATAATCTGTTTTCCTACCGGCACCTTGCTGTAATCGTTTTAACAGTATTTGATTCACTTTTAATCTTCCCAAAAAACCCTTACCCGAGTGCACCCAGCTGTGATGTCAGCCAGCTCATTTGGGAATTCATTCGGTTCATATAGGTTTCCAGTTGGGAGAACTGCTTGTAATAGTTTTCTTCTTTTCTAACCAGTTTTATCAGCATTTCGCTGATTCTTTCATTGTAGTCGGCGATGTCTTGCGAAAGGCTGCTCTTGAACTGGGATGTGTCGCCCTCCATCCCGGCCTTCTCCAGCAATATGCCTTTATTGCCATTGCTGTCCCGCAAAATGGAAATCTGATCATCAATGATGTCGGATATGCGGTATAACACACCCTGTTGCTTATAGCGGACGGATCTTTCTTCTGCGGTAAGCGACCGTGTATAGGAAGAGACCGTTCCCGACTGCTGCTTGAACAAATTCATGACCTCGTCGGGTTTTTGACGGATGGCTTCTTTCAGCTTTGTTTCATCAATGTACAGCTTGCCGTTGTCCAGATAGGATTTTGATGAAATGCCAATCGCTGACAAGCTTATTCCTACCCCTTCAACGCTGTTTATCAGTGCCATTCGCATATCTGACTGTATCTTCTGCAAAATCGGATCGTTTCGGAGCAGGCCGGTTTTCGCCTTCTTTTCCCATTCCTCAACCTGCTTCTCGGGTAGCGCTTCCTTTTCTTCGTCACTTAACGGCATGTAGCTCCTGTCGTACTTTTCAGTCAGTTTATTGTTAAAAAGCGACAACAGGTTATTATACTCATCTACAAATGTCTTGATGGCGTCAAAGACGGCATCTACATCCTGCTCAACCGTGACTGTGTCCTCCGGATCATCCTCTGCGTGCTTCTTCATCAAGGTGTATTCGATCCCGTTCACCGTAAATGTGTTTGAACTGCGTGTAACCGTGATGCCATCAATTTCCGCCATGGCATCAACACCTTGTTCGGTGACGGGGTTTTTTGCATTAATGCCGATGGCTGCAAAAAAGGTTCCCGAGGTTTCGTTGATGACGATATTATTGCCAGTGCCTGTTTGCTTGGCAGTAATTGCAAACTTGTCGGTGGTCTCATCATACCGGATGTTCACATTTGCCTTCGTGCTGTTGTTGATGGTATTCATCACTGTTGATAATGTGTCTTTTTTAGAGAAGGTAAAAGGCGTTCCGTTGATTTTGAAGGAAACATTTCCATCTTCATCGAAATCCAGCTGGCCGGCGAGACGATCCTGCAAGCTTGCAAGTGTGGCGCTTGTGGATATGCGATTGTATGAACCTGCGGTTATTCCAAGTGAATCGAGGCCTTTCTTGCCTTTTGCCCCATAATTGACAATCAGTCTTGTCGCACCGTTTGCAGTATCCATCGTTAACTGCCCATCTTTTTCAGAGACAATGACTTTGCTTTCTCCAAAGGCATCATTCAGCAGCTTTTGAAGGCCATTTTTTTGATCGCCGATCAGATCCGTCAAATCATCATAATTGGCCAGGTTGATATCCCTGCTCACACCGTCAAGCGTGACAGAAATGGATGTATTTGATAAGTTAAAGCTGCTTACTGTTCCGGAAATCGCCTTGGAAACAGAAGCCGCGCTTTCGGCCTTATCTACCGTAGCCATCTGAAGAACCCTTACGGTATGGCTTCCTGCCACTGCCGCGGAGGTTCCATTGGCCTTGACATATCCTTCAGAAGAAGTTGAGGTTGAAAAAACCTTAAAAGCATTGTCCGACAAAAGGTAGGATGTCCGTTTTGTAATGTCAAAGAACTTCTCCTTGAAACCCCGCAGCGCATTAGTAAATTCGCGGTAGGCTTCCTGCCGCCATATGGCCAGCTGTTTCTGCTGCTGAAGCCTGTTCAGCGGATATCTTTCAGCGGTCATCAGTTCCCTGACCATTTGATCGGTATCAAGCCCCGATGCCAACCCGGACAAACGGAAATTCGAATTAACGATTGCCATTGGCTCACCTTCTCTCATCCACAAGAATACCGGCCATTTCCAGGATATTTGCAACCATATCCAGGATTTTTTCGGAAGGTATTTCCCTTACAACTTCTTTCGTTTCTGTATCGATGACTTTCACCATGATTTCCTTTGTTTTTTCATGAACCGAAAATTCGAGCGCGCGATTCGAAAACACCAAAGCTTTGTTTGCCTTTTCAATAGCGCCAATGATCACCCTCTCCGAGAGTTGCGCTTGTTTGTTTTCTTCCAGTGGCATTTTTTCCTCAACCGCGGGACTTGTCCTTTGTGAAGTGTTAATTGGTACAGGCGGCCTTTCAGCCGATCGCTCAACAAGCTTTGCTGCATCCATGCCATCAATTCTCATACTGAATCCCTCCTTTGATTCCTCATAAACTATATCGGAAAAACGCATGCAAAGGTTTATTGTTATTTTACAGCCAAAAGCTTGTTTCAGGAGCTCATATAGCGCACACCTTCAGCCAACCTAGAAGCTTTTTGGGGAATTGGCAAAAACGTTTCCTTATTATTCCTTTCCTTCGATAATCTTCTGATAAACCTCCTGAAATACATGTGCAGTCTCCTGAATATCCTGCTCGCACAAATAAATGAATTTCATGTATGCCATGGCTATTTTGCCGGCCTTTTCAGCAGGGTTCCTGCTTAGTTTCGCAGTCTCCACCTCTTTCCCCAGGATCTCATGCTGAACCCGGTTCATGGGCAGGATGACCCGTTTGAAGAAGTCATTCTCCTTTATTTTCCGGAAACCTGAATCAATTTTGTCGTATAAAATTTTTATTTGGTTCCAGTTTCGATTTGCGGCCAGGTTTTCAACCTTTTTCAGATCGCACTTTAATCGGAAAATTTCTTTCTCCAGGTTCTGGCACGCTCCCTGCATCCGAATGGCCTGTTGTGTAAGGAAGGGCTCGTCATACTGGCATTCCGGGCGGAATAGCTGCAGAAACCTGTCATCCACCACCCTTTCAGTTAGTTTTTCGGTCATCAGTGTTTCCAGCGGAACGAACGGAGCGCCCGAGATATTGGCGCCGCCCTTGGTTGTGTTAAGGACCTGGAGGTCTGTGTACGAGCAGATATAAGACTCGAGGTTTTTCCTCATTTCATTAAAGGTTGGAGTTGTATATGCCACCTTCCCGTATACATCCTGTACTTCTATGGCGTTCTGCGAGTTAAGTTTTTTTGACCGGCCATAGCTGATGCCTTCGGCATAATGCTTTCCTTCTTTGTATGCCAGGTTTTGCCCCGCGAAAATAATAGGGTTGAAGCCCAGCCTGTATAACACCTGAAAGGTGATGGACACAATGGACGGAGCGTCTGTAACACTGTCGGGGCTTTTCCCGTCCTTCCCCCGCAAATAGAAGGGGGCAAGGGTATCCTGGTTAGTGATGGCATGAGCTTTGGGGCCGGGATACCTTGCAAGGGATTTATAGTTCACACTGCTTCCAAACACAAGGGGCAGCGAGGTTATATTCTCATCAACTATCTTCTGAAACACAAGCATGTTCTTATCGTCGGGATGGTAGCTGAAGGTGGCATCCGGAAGAATGCCCTTTTCAAGCAGCGTGTTTACTGCGGAACCAATGGTAAAGAGGTATGCCGTGCCGCTTTGTTTGATCTGCCTGATATTTTCAATGTCTTCATCCAAAGAGGGTCCTGCGCCGATAATCATGGCCGGTTTGTTCCGAAACGCACCCTTTCCTTCCTGCAGAAGGTTCACCGTTCGGATTACCTGGGGCAGATTATATATACAGTTACAAATCCAGTGCTTTTGATATTTCGCATTAATGTAGATGGAACTTCTCTTTCCTTGTACGAATTGCCTGAAAGGCTTGAAAAAGCCGGAGTATTCGTCCGGAAACTGTTCCTTATAGCAGGGAAGCTCTATAATCATGATGTTTTGGTTTGTTTTGGCAAGCAGCCCGGCAATGAAACCGGGTACCCCCTGGGTTCCGGAATGAAGGCCGGCTATTTGCTTCTGGGGCAAATCACACCGGGATAAATAATAGCAGAAGATATCCCGGATGGGTTCATAGATATAAACCTTTTTATCCGGATATTTCGATATGACAAGATCAACATGATATCCCAGACCGGTTCCGAAAAAAAGGACGTGATCGTATTTTTCTATTTGAGGATATTGCTCCAATATTCTTCCGGCTTCATAGGACGGATCATGCGCGCTGTGGATCCTGATGGTTTTCTCCCCCTGCCTGTATAAAGAGGCCTCTCCATTCCGCGCGGCATCCTGCCGTATGGGGCTTTTGCCCAGGTTCTCTTCTGTCGTTTTCATTTGCTTGTATATTTCCGGATAAACCCGCCTTAAATAAAAAATGTTCTCTTCCCGCATTTTCTTTCCTCATCCCTTTCGTACCAGTTCACCAAGCCGGGCTCTCATCTCCGACAAGGCCGGCATGATCCCCCATTGTATAACATCAGCGATGGATATGGTGTCCCTTCCTTCCATCGGTATTTGCAAGCACATCATTTGCTTTTTCAATCCGGTCACCGCGTTTGCATACGCCTGCCAGCTCCGGTTTTCGCCGACGGCACGCAGAAGCGCTTCCATGACGCTGATTTGATCATAGGAGCGAAAAAGCAAATCGAGCATATCAATGAACTTGATAAGCCTGTCCCATATGTCTTCTTTGCTGTTCTGATAAAAGTCGGTTCCCAGCGCTTTCGCCTGAGGAATGATTTCATCCAGGAACGTGATGGTCATCTTCCATGTCTCGGCAACAAATTGTTCTTCGGTGCGGTAAACCACCTGGAGCCTTTGGATTCCTGGATAGTTGTCCAGAATGTATTGATCCGGGTTTGACAATGCCACCCCGTCAGCAATGAGATGATCGTACCTGTACCCCTTCCGGTTCAGGGTTTCATTGATGGTTTGATAAAGTTCATCCAGATTCAGGCTTTGCCTGTTGTACTGAGTGGTTTCCTGTCCGATGATGATATCCATGACAACACCTCTTCATGATTTCTCGTGGCTGGAGGCAATCTCACAAACATACGCAAACACCACGATCTGTTTTGCCTCAAGCAATGTATGGATGGCTTTTCACTGCATTCCAGACAGCTTAATAAGCCCCGTATAGAAAAGAAGTCAGAGAGGAAACCTCTCTGACCTTCTTCGTACCTCTGAATTACCTCAATAACTGAAGAACACCCTGAGGCTGCTGATTTGCCTGTGCCAGCATGGCTTGAGCTGCCTGCTGCAGAATGTTGTTCTTGGTGAATGCCATCATTTCCTTGGCCATGTCCACATCGCGGATGCGGCTTTCGGAAGCAGTCAGGTTTTCTGCAGAGTTGTCCAGATTCTTAATGGTATGCTCCAGCCTGTTCTGAATGGCGCCAAGCCTGGATCTTTCAGCAGATACCTGGGTAATGGCCGTATTGATGTTTGTAATCGCTGCATCCGCTCCGGTCTGGGTCAGAACGCCACCCTCGGTGGCACTATCCACATTCGTCACATAGAGCGAGTTGATATTTCCCCCTGTTGCAGCGGCAGTTCCCCCGGTTGTACCGG
>JAEZBW010000640.1 GCA_023426765.1 Bacillota bacterium | reverse complement strand
ACAAAACCATGTTATATTTATTTTAAGTCATTCTTTGGCATTTTATGTGGAGGTGTGCTTATGAATTGCCCGAATTGCGGAAAAAACCTGAATTCGTCCGCATCATTCTGTTCTGGCTGCGGACAGGCTGTCGGACAAAAAAGTTCTGAGGTGACTGAGTTCCCACAGCAGTCTTCAAGCGCTTTTCAGGAAAATGCGCCCCCCACTCCAGTTCAGCCCCAGTATACTTCAAGCTTTCCTGCTGCAACCGGAAAACCTCCCCGAAAAAAGAGTAAAAAAGGATTGTTGATTACCCTGGTCGTCATACTTGTTCTTGCGATCCTGGTGCAAAATTTTGCCTATCCGTTTTTATTGCAGAGGGTAACCGGCGGTGTTGTATCAACTTTAGCGGTCAAAACAGTGAAACCCGATCAGGAAACAGACGGAACCGTTTCTGCTTCTGAAACCCGAAGCATCCATTCTTATGCCTCCGGGATTAAAAACTCCTATTCATGGCAATTGTCCGGGACAGAAAAAAGCCTTTTCAACAGGTTGAATAATAAGCTGAAAAACACATCAACGAACACCGGCGTAAATGAAGTTAGTCTTCTGGATGTCGGTTTGGTTATAACTGCCTATGCGGCGAATAATGCCACTGATAACCCTGTGGCTACGGAAGTTGCAAATATTGCATCCATCCTGTCGCTGTATGGTTATGACAAGCTTTCTCTTGCTTTGCTTGCAGCAGCAGCGGAAGGCAATCCTCTTGATCCGACCATTGTAAATAATTTGGCCTGCTCACTTCGTGCACAGGGGCATCTGGAGGATTCACTGAAGCTGTTATCCTACGCCCACAAACTGGCGCCTGCAGATATCGATATACTGATCAACCTTGGAAACACCAACCTCGATATGGGCAACGTTGAACACGCCAATCTGTGGTTCAGAAGCGTGCTGGATTTTGATAATGATTACGGGCCTGCTCATGAGGGGCTGATGCTGTGTTATATCGCCGAACAGAATTATAGGGTTGCGATGCGGCATATGATCAAAGCTGCTAAAAACTGTTATTCGCCCTCTATTCAAAAGGTATATGACAAAATCCGCTACCTCGATGATTATGAAGAAATCCGGGACGATGTCTTAAAAGGTTTTTCCATGGAAGACATTGCGAAGACCTACCAGCGTAAAAGGAAAGACGGTGGGACGGATAATACCGGCGCTTCCATCAACCGGCTGCGGATTCCCAGTTTCCCAGCCTATCCCACAGCTGAAGTTTTCATGGCAAACATTAAGAATACCATGGATTTTGCCAATAGCCTGATCAGCCCTGGCCTGGATCAGTTGAAAGAACTCGAAAGTGTTCTCAAAACAGCCGAAGGCCTCATTAACAGTTTTCAATCCGGCGGGCTTGGCGGCTTGCTGGAGAACATGAAGGATAGCGGCCTTGTTGGTACAAAACAGCAGGAAGATACCGGCGTTGAAGATGGCGATATTAAACTTTCCCTCAGCTATGAGCGGGAACAGTTTACCATGAGTCTGCTGGGTGATTACCTGGATATGAAGGTTGACGAGTATACCGAAGACATGAATAAAATCGTCTACAATACCGAGAACGATCCTCTGTTTGATATGTTGGAGAGATCCGACCGGGAAATAAAGAACAGAGGAGACAACGAACAGGCCTGGCTTTCGGCTATGGCAAACAACTGGGGGAACTCATTCGCTTTAACCAACGATACCATCCATGCCAACCAGATAAACCTGAATCAGCATCTGGACGCCTTTTACCGGGCGGTCATCCCCGCATATAACAATATAAAACCGGAGCTGGAAGAATATTGGCAGCTTACCGGCGATATCGTGAAGTATGTTGGCGATGAATATCAGTTTAAAGCGCTCAGCCTGGAACGTAAATTCAAAACGACGGGTCCATTGGCAACCATCGGTTCCATGGCCCTGATTGAAAGCATCAACGTTCCGATTGCCTATGCCGGTTTTGCGGTCGGAGGAGATGCAGAACCGCCCAAAGAAGATGCACCGCCTGAAAAGCTGGACATGCCCAAGGATGAAGAGAAGGGGCCCGAAAAATTTGTAACCATCGGCATCAAGGACGTGGTTTCCATTGAAATTTCGGACAGTGAGGTTTCAGCTGAATTTGCCCTGCTGATTCGGGCAGGCATCAGCCATAACATGCAAAAGGGAACAACAACGCTTACAGCGGGTTCAGGGGCCAGTACGGGTGATCTGGTGCCAGGCGTCAGCGGTGGTGTTTCCGAATGCTATTACTGGACCTTCAAAGGTACTAATGTTACCGATCATGGCTATATCAGCAAACGTTCCTATGGCATCAACGCAGGCCTGGGCAATGTGGGGTCCTCTTATACAACTACCCACATCTCGAAGGTTTCCAACGTGACGCATGCTGTGGAGAAAACCGTTGAAAAGGCTGTGGCAGGTAATCTTGGAATCGGATCCTTCGGATTAAAGAAGTGATATTGAAGCAGAAAGGCAGTTTTTTTCCACAGGAAGAAGCCGCCGTCAGATATCATCCAGTCCGGTAAAAGGCATTCGTTACGAAATGTCACCTCGGAAAAAAATACAGGTTATAAAAGCGGAGGCTACAATCTCCGCTTTTTCTTTTCGAATGATAAAATCCAATCCTTCTTCCATTCTTGTCTTAAAACCTGTCTTTGAACTCTATTGAATTTTAGACAGTTCATCCTTCGCTATCCGGTTCCAGAACCGGTTCTCCTCGTAACGATCCAACAGAAAATCATCATTGGTTTCAATGGATTTTTCAAAGGCTTCCCGGGCCTTTTCGGGTTGCCCGGATGCTTTATAATTTCTTCCGAGAATCAGGTAAAGATACGGCAGCTTATAACCCATAAACGCATATTGGCGGTCTTCAATTCCATGAATAAGCTCCATTATCTTTTGTTCAGCTTCGTCATACCTGCCCAGCTCAGACAGTGCCTGGCCTTCCAGAATACCCGTTTTGATCACATAGTTTTTATACTGATAAGACTCGTCTTTTTGAATGGTTTCTATTAATTCCAAAGCTTCTTCCGGACGATTGCAGTTGACCATCCATTCGGCAAAATAATAGTTCGCGATCACTGAATCCCTGCTTTTTTCAAGTTCCTGCCTGTACATAGGCTCCAACAGGTCATAATATTCCTCATAAGCCTTCATGTCCATCGCAAAGCCGTCTCTTTCCCACCGCATCAGCTTACCGTAATACCCGTAAATGTGTTGTTTATCGGCATAGGTATTATCCTTTCTTGTCAGCATCGCGATGGTTTTTTGATCATTATCCGGGACATCAAGCATCTTCAGAAAAGAGTAATCCCCTTTGTAGATGATTTCGGGTTGCTCGTCAAAGGAATAGATCCTGCAGGAATAATAGTCGCTCAGACCCATTCCTATCAGAAGCTCCAGCCTGTTATCCCCGGCGAAGTCTTCAAGGGTTGCCCATTGCAGTTTATCTACAAGGAAAAGTTCATCAAAAAACTTATAATAGTCGTCATCCTGTTGTTTTAGAATGATACAGCCGATTCCCTTGCTTTTGTCGGTGAATTTATAAGTTGCCATTATTTCTTCACTACCATCATGATCCATATCCATCCGACGGATTGCTTCCGCTCCGGCAGGGTTTTCAGGGATATACAGGGTTGTTCCCTCAGGCAGAGACTGTCTGACCAAAGCTTCGGTCGCATAGGAAGGATCCTGCCCGTTTTTGGCGTATTTCGGCGGGCTGATCAGGCTTGAAGGAGATGGCAGGATGCCGCATCCTGTCAGGATGAGGAAAAGTAAAACGATTATACAGATAAAGCTTCTTTTTATACTTTTCACATCGATGACTCCTTCCTGTTCTTCTTTTTAGTAACTTCCCGCCGATAAATCCCCTTGCCGGGGACTTTCCAATACCCCGGTCTAGTTCAATTATATAACAACGATAAGCGTTTTGGGTTATGAAATAGTTACAGCGGGATTGTGAAGCTGACTGTTGTTCCCTTCGTCAACTCGCTTTTTATAGTCAGCTCTCCGCCATGCATACGGACAATCTCATCGCAGATCGTAAGACCCAATCCGTTACCGGATGAGTTTTTACCCTTGTAAAACCGCTGGGTCACCTTTGAGATTTCTTCGTCATCCATACCGCACCCCTCATCGGATACCTGGATGACTACAACAGCAGCTTCCGCTTCAGCTCGAATCCACACATTGCCTTCAGCAGGCGAGTACCTTATCGCATTATCCACCAAATTGATCAAAACCTGTTTCATCCTGTTTTCATCCACATGCACGACCGGCAGGTTTTCAGGACATTCCAAATGAATTTCAATTCCCACGCGTGAAGCCTTGGGGGTCATTTGACACCGGATATAATCCAGAAGAACCGAAAAATCAACCGGTTTTCGGTTTAAAGTGATATTCCCCGCTGCAAACCGGGAGAAATCCAAAAGCTCCTCCACCAGTTCGGTCAGCCTGTCCGATTCTTTCTCAATGACTGTCAGCCCTTCGGTCACCTCGGGAGGGTTCTCGTCGTTCATGCTTCGAAGGGTTACAGCCCAGCCTTTGATGGACGTTAATGGTGTTCGAAGCTCATGGGATATCGAAGCAATAAACTCATCCTTCAGTTTTTCGTGGTTGGATAGCTCCTGTGCCATATGGTTTAGTGTATCGGATAGCTGACCAATTTCATCCCGGGTGGTTTTGGGTGCACGGATGTCCAAATCACCCTGGGCCATTTTTTCAGCTACCTGAGTAATTTTTGTGATTGGCCGGATAATTCCGGAAGACAGAATATAGCTGACAACAATGCAGGCTGCAGTGATCGCTACGGTTATAAGGAGCAGGAGCAAAAACACCCGGCCTATCAGGACATCTACTCCCTCAAGTGTTGAAACCGCCCTTATGACCCCGAAAATACTTCCGGCCTGCATCACAGGATAAGATACCGCCAGAACGGTTTCTCCCGCCAAATCATCCTTCCCCATCCATGTTTCAGGAGTGCCGCTTAAGGCTTTTTCTATATCCTGCGATAAAAGAATCTCCCCATCGGGGAAGCTGATTGTGTCGCCAAGAAGGTGGCCTTCCTTATCAATGATTTGAATTTGTGCAGCCGTAACTGTTTTGATTCTCTTCAGAAAGTCATTCAGATCGATCGACTCAGTTTGGGAGTTCATATAGCTTTCCATCAGCTGTGCCGACATTTGAAGCTGATTCATCATGGTTTCTTTGATGTTGGAGATGTAGTACTGCCGAAGGAATGCAATAATGGAGACATTGAAAAAGAACGTCGTGATCAGGATGACGATAACATAGGTAATGATAAGCCTGGAACGTATACTTTTCATGTTATGTCCCCTTATTCCAGCGGTAACCGTGACCCCAGACCGTTTCTATGTATTTCGGGTTGGATGGATCATCCTCGATTTTTTCCCGTAGCCTGCGGACATGTACATCCAGCGTTTTCACATCGCCGAAGAAGTTACAGCCCCACACCGTGTTTAACAGAGTGTCCCGGGAGAGCGCTTCACCAGGGTGGTTCAGAAACACCACCATCATTTCATATTCTTTCGGGGATAGAGACAACAACTCGTTATTCTTATAAATTTGATGGGATTTCGTATCGATGGTTATTTCGTTTTGTACTGTACTGCTTTGCTGATCCACACGCCTTAGGATACTGCGAATTCTTGCAACCAGTTCAAGGGGATTGAACGGTTTGGTCATGTAATCGTCTGCCCCAAGCTCCAGTCCCATGATCTTGTCCATGTCCTGGGCACGGGCCGTCAGCATCAGTATGATAACCTTCTGGTTAAAATTCCGGATCTTCTCGCAGACCACAAACCCGTCCATGTCGGGCAGCATGATATCCAGCACGACCACATCCGGGTTGTGTTTATGCATTATTTGAAGGGCTTCCTGACCATTGGAAGCCTCCAGTACTTCAAATTCGTTTCGTGAAAGATTAATGGATATGAACCTTCGGATGGATTGCTCATCCTCAACGACCAATACTTTTTTCATGCTGACCCCATACGCAGTGTTTGTGCCTGTTTCTCGGAATTATTATAGTTTTTCATTCTCTACTGAACATGTTTCTGTTATAACCTGTATGGGAATATTATACGTCCTGGAAAAAGTTTCGTAAACCTTTTCATTATTCATTTCGTTACTTGCTCTTTAGTAAAACAATCCTGAACACAGTCTTATATTCATCTCCCCCAGCAACCAACTCCAGCCTTCCCCCATGTCCCTCCACGATTTTCTTCGCAATTGCAAGGCCAAGACCGGTGCCGCCTTCGCTGCTACGTGAAGAATCACCACGTACAAAGGGTGTGAATATGATATCTTTTATTTCATCTGGAATGCCCGCTCCAGTGTCGGCTATTTCAATGATGGCTGAATCGCCTTGGTCAAGTAGTGACATTTTTATTGTCGTACCGGGTGGGTTGTAAAGTATGGCATTGCTCAACAGGTTGGCGATCACCCGCTCCATTTCCTTCATGTCAAATGGCACATCCAGCTTGTTTACCGTGGTATTAAAGTCAAGTACCATGTCTTTCTGTTCTATCTGCTCATAAAACTCGGCGGCCATCTTGCGTAGAAATTCCGCCAAATCATGGCTTTGAATCTGAAATTGCGGGGTTGTGTTTTCAAGCTTCGCAAGATCGAACACATTATTGATAAGGTTTGTAACCCTAACGGATTTATCGTAAATAGTCTGCAAGTACCGTTGCTTCTTCTCCTCCTGCTCCACCATTCCTTCCTTAAGTGCTAGCGCGTATCCCTGTATGGTTGTAATGGGTGTTTTCAGGTCATGGGAGATATCCATGAACATCCGGTTTCGTTCCTCTTCGAGTCTTCTGTTATCCTGCTGGGCTTTTTGAAGCTTATCAGCCATTTGATTGAAAGCATCCCTGATCTGCAGGAACTCATTCTCTGCCTTGAAATCCATTCGTGTTGACAAATTTCCATCACTCATTCGCTGAATTGACGAGGTTATACTGGTTAATGGAGTGCTGATCCGCCGGGCAGTCCATTTACTGTATAGAAAGATATTCAGAAAAAGCAGAATTAGAAAGAAGATTGCAGCCTTCAACAAATTGTCAAAGTATACCTTTGTAACCTCAAGTGGGGCATTAATAATGTTCATCGTAATATCAATCTTATTCTGCGGCAGTACGACAAGACAAATATACTCTTTTCGGCTGACCGGTTCAGTAAACGCCGCTCCGGTGTAAACGTATTCCTGATCATCATGATATCCGAAAAGGCTTATCAAATCAGCATTCTGATATTCCTTGGCTGCTGTTTTCTTATTTCCAATGGTATGAATAATCTTGTTGTTTTCATCCAGAATCTCAACCCATCCGTCCAATAATTTGATATCAGAAATGTCGATATCTTTGTAATTTCCCTTGACTATGGCATCTGCGGTTATTGCGGGAAGCTTTTGATCCGTAACGCTTTTAGACATCATAACCGAAAGCAGAATGAAAGAAACGATGCAAATCAATAGCATAAATGAAATGAAAACGATGTAATTTTTAATCAGAGTGGTATAGATTTTTTTCTTCTTCATGGCGAAACCCTCTTGTCAAACCGGTAGCCAATACCGCGAATGGTTTTCAGATATCTGGGGTTGCCGGGTTCGTCCTCAATTTTTTCACGAATCTTGCTGATATGCACCATGATGGCGTTGTCATCCCCGTCAAAATAATCTCCACGGACATTTTCATAGATCTGAACCTTGGTGAACACCCTGCCCGGTTGTTCCATCAGCATCATCAGAATTTTGTATTCAGTGGATGTCAGCGGAATCTCCACCCCATCCTTGTAAAAGATACAACTTCTCCTGTCCAGAGTAAAAGGCCCTGTGCAAAGCTTATCTTCCTGTGCTTCCCTGTCGGGTTCTCTGTTCAATTGATAAAACCTTCTTAGCTGCGCCTTCACTCTGGCGACCACCTCAAGCGGGTTGAAGGGTTTTACAATATAATCGTCTGCTCCAAGGCCAAGGCCCAGGATTTTATCCTTATCCTCCGACCGGGCCGACAGGATGATGACCGGAATATTGTATTTCTCGCGTATTTTCTTCGTCAGGCTGAAGCCATCCAAACCAGGCATCATGATATCTATCACGGCCAAATCCGCCCCGTTTTCTTTCAATATTTCCAAGGCGTCGAGGCCGTTATAGGCTTCCATTATTTTGTGTCCTTCATTTTCAAGGTACAGTTTCAGAAGCTCCACGATCTCCTTTTCATCATCCGCGATCAATATTTTATTGCTCATCCAAAACCCTCCAATGTTCGGTCAACAGTTCATACATGGAATCCGGTGTACTGAACACTTCTTCCTTCCAAAGGGTATTTAATTCATCAAATATCAGACACATCGCCATGCCGCTTCTGTAATACTTCTCCTTGCCATCCATACTCACCTGCAGACTCTGTATGTATTCCCGGTATAATTCCTCATCTCCCAGCAGCTTTGCAGTCTGGGCTTCCGTATATCTGGCAGTCCCTTCAACCTTTTCATAATAATTTTCCAGCATCGTCAGAAGGTTCGCCTTTCCATCCCCAAACGTCTGTTGAAAAACCTGCATTCGTTCTTCCCTTATGGTTAAATATCGGGATATCTTCTCTTTCAATTCACCTTTGTCCTGAAGCTGAATAAGATCAACGAGGGCTTCATTCTCCCTGGCATACAGATTTTTAATTGTGGTATCCGTATCTACTAAATGTAAAACTTCTTCATTTTCATCAGCGTCACCCGATAAGGTACCAAACAAGTTATCTTCAAAATACTCAAGCTGGTACGCATGCAGTCCTTCGTGAAAAAGAATGGCGATATAGCGATTGTCGGATATTCCTTTTTGGTCTATTGTAAAACCGGTAATGAAGAATTGCTCCTGGCTTTCTGAAAAACCCTCTGCGATTTGACCCAGAGAATCCATATCCAACTTTGATGGCATGAAAATGTTGATCTCACCCTCATGCTTATATGCAGTTGCTGCAATTATAGGAAGAATCGCCTCTCGTTTGCTGTATTTATCCGCGTGAAACATATAATCCGTATTTCCTCTTCGTATGGCAACGGGATAGGATTTAAACTCGTATCCAGGCCAGATTTCTTCTGTCACTCTGTCGCTTAACTGGTATGCTCTGTTATATAGTGCTTGATTTATTTCAGGAAGCTCAGCGTTACTGAAGCAAATCAATAAAACCACAAGAATAATACCGATAAGGCCATAAACAACCATAAACTTTTTCATCACTCACACTTCCTTTCGAACCGGTAAGAAAGTCAAACCCAGAACAATGTATAAGAACAGAAGCTGTACAAGCACGGGAACAATATCCACCGTCCGGCTTAATAGAATATTGGATGCCTGCTTTTGGACCTCCGAAAAGTTTGGAATCAACCACAAAACTACCTGCAGCAGGGATCTCTCCACCCCATCCAGCGCATTCGATACTGTCTCCAGAAGGCTGTGGAACACCCCAAGAAAATACAGGACAAGACCAACGATCCCGTTAATAAACCCAGGTACCCGGATGCTCAGCACGCTGACAATACCGCTCAGCAGCATAGTATTTACGGACAGAACAAGAATACTTGCAATTGTATGCAGCAGCAGATTGCCTTTTCCCAAAACCAGGCAGAAAACAATCAGCGAACTATAAATGGAAAGCGTAAAGACAACCGAGGTAAAAATGTTTCCTGCCGTCAGGGAGAACATATATTGCCATCGTTTTACCCCTCTGGTTAAAATCAGATGTGTTGTCTTCCGTTCAAACTCATTGGGAATGGTTTGGAGCGAAATCATAATGGCCAAAAGGCTTCCGAGAAACTGTATCACAGACATGGCTACCGGCACCCTGTCTTCAAACAGGAAAACTTCTTGTCCGTTGATGGTAAGCCCGTTTCCCGTTGAAATCAGCAGCATCAGGATAAACCCTGTGATACCGGTGATGTAAAGGGCTTTACTGCGAATTTTTTCTCTAAATGTATTCATGGTGATGGTCAGCACCTTGCATCCCTCCTATCGCTTGAATGAATAGTTCTTCGAGATTGAGGTTTTCATTCTTGTTCTGCAGATCCACCTCAGCCAGCTTAATGCCTTCTTTCAGAATAATCGCTCTGTCTGCAACCTTTTCTACATCGTTTAGAATATGGGAATTCAACAGAATGGTCTTTCCCTCCCGCTTCAACTGCAGGATAAGGTTTTTCATTTCCAGCCTGCCCAGGGCATCCAGACCTGAAGTGGGTTCGTCCAGTATCAGCAGATCGGGGTTTCCCAGAAGGGACTGCCCTACCGCAAGCCTTTGCAGCATACCCTTTGAATATGTTTTAACCTTTTTATGGGCACTGGAGGTAAGGCCAACCTTCTCCAGAATCTCTTCAATCTGCTGCTTTGCTTCTGCTTTGTGAATTTTTTGGATTTTAGAATAGAACGCCAGTATTTCCGTACCAGTCAGAAAAGGATAAAAATACGGGGTTTCGGGCGAATATCCGATTGAAATTCCGTCGGGCACTTTAATTTCACCGCTATCAATTTTAGTCAGGCCCAGGATCATTTTAATAGTTGTTGTTTTCCCAGCACCGTTAGCACCAAGAAGCCCATATACTTCCCCTCCTTTTACATGAAAGCTGAGATTGGATACCACCGCCACCTTATTGAATTTTTTGATCAGGTTTTTACACTCAATCATAATGCACCTCCTTGCCTACCAGGTTAACATTTGATCAACCCGGTTACAGGTACATCATACAGCTCCCGGCTTTCCATTCCATATGGCAAACCTTAAGATTATCTTAAGAATGAAATAAGTGAATACATTATTGTCGTTAATCAAAAATCTCTTGACATAATGTAAGATGGGCATATGATAATGAAATGGAGGTTGAGTTATTATGAAAAATACAAACATGAAAGGGCTTATTATTCTAATACTTCCGTTGATCATCTGTGCTGTCGCATATATTTTTCTTCCGAATCAGATACCCAGGCAGTTTCATGCAGATGGCTCAGTTACCTACATGGCAAAAGAATTTATCTTTATCTTTGGTTTTGTGCCTTACCTCATCTACTGGCGGTATGGTAAGAAATGATGTGTGCACTGCTGCGGCAAAAAGAATTGTCATGAGAGGTCAGAGGTGTAAGTAGAATTCACTTATTTAATAAATCTTTACGCATGATAAAGTCTGTTTGCTCTTCCTGCCCCATAAAGAACGAATGTGTACCAATGGCGGAAAAGCCATTTCTTTTATAGAAGCGCAGGGCTTTTTCGTTTTTCTCCCATACGCCAAGCCAGATATATGACTTTTGGCGTGTATGAGCGATATCAATCGCCTTATTCATAAGAAAACTTCCAAGGCCTTTACCCTGAAACTTTTTATCAACATATATTCGCTCAATCTCAATGGATTCCGGGTCATGAATATCAGTTTGTGCCGCAGCTTCATTCAACTTGAAATAACCTGCCAATTGTTCATCCGCATACAAAAAGTAAAATGATGAATGAATATTCAACAACTCATCCCGCAGTCTGGTCATATCAAAAGCCTGTTTCATGTAATCATCCATGGTGGAAGGTGAGTTCATAGGACGGAATGTATCATCAAATGTCATGTATGAAAAGTTGCGAAGTACAGCAAGGTCTTCAATCGTACATGCCCTGATAGAAAGTTTCATCTATATGTAATCCTCCGATGTATTACTTAATCAGCTTGGACTTTCTCATGCTTTTGCAGGGCGTTCCAATCCCATTTTACCATTCTGCTTCTAAAATGGTCATACAGACACTCAACAGATGAGCTTTTTATCGGCAACCATTGATAAGAATCATGTTCATCGGAAATGACAACCTGACCTTCTTTTGCGCTGCATAAACATATAATTCCGGTCACCTGATAATCATCTCCTACAAAACGATCCCATGTATCCAATATCTTTGTCAGGTTAACTTCAAGACCTGTTTCCTCCATCATTTCTCTTTTTAAGGTCTGTTCCGCGTTTTCACCGAATTGCATGCGCCCGCCCGGTAGCTCCCACAGGTCTCTTTTCTCTCCGTTGTTATGCATCACCAGGAATTTACCATCCCGGATGATGAATGCCTTCACTCCAAAGTCGATTTTCTTATTCACGGACATGGTAGTAAACCTCCAAATCCCGTTTATTATTAGAAAGTGGAAAATAATATCGGGAAATAACTTAGTGAAGTGGTAAATACCTCATGGGGTTTTAATTATTTTTGCCAAGGAACCTGGGCCCCGCCCCATGGTTAAATTTTGCCAAGGAACCTGGGCCCCGCCCACTGGCTAAAAACCGTTATCTGCGATTACCTGTTTATACCAATGACCGCTTTTCTTGATGATTCTCTTCTGGGTTTTGTAATCCACATATATAATACCGAATCGCTTGGTGTAACCATGTCCCCATTCGAAGTTATCCATCAGCGACCACAGGTAATAGCCTTGCAGGTTTACACCATCCTGAATCGCGTGATGTACCTCAGTTAAGTATCGCATCAGGAACTCCTTGCGATTTGAATCATCAACTTCGCCGTTGCTGAGCACCATATCCCGGAAGGCTGCGCCATTTTCGGTGATATACAGCTTAACGCCGTTATAATCCCGGTGAAGGCGCATCAATAAATCATAAAGCCCGTGGGGGGTTACTCCCCAACCCATTTCGGTGAAATCATCCCCAAAATGGTTGTTCTTGAACTCACAGGGCCAGGAGTGAATGTCTTTTTCAGCTTTGCTGCTGTAGTAATTGTTCAGCCCCAGAAAATCAACAGGTTGATGGATGATTTCCATATCACCCGCTTGAATTTCAGGCATGACACCTTTGCTTTCATAACATTTTAATGCTTCTGCCGGATAGCCGCCCTTGAATATGGGATCTGCAAACCACCGGCTTAATGTAGCATAAGACATCTCTGCCGCTGCCTTGTCTTCGTCGGAATCTGTTTTGGGATATACATAATCCATATTCAGGGTGATTCCGATCTCCCCTTTTAGACCCAGTTCACGATACGACTGAACCGCTTTGCCATGGGCCAGCAGCAAATGATGCGCCACCTGCAGGGCGGTTTTGTAATCTCTCAGTCCCGGGGCATGACGTCCAATCCAATTGCCCACAAAGGCCGAACAGAAGGGTTCATTCAAAGTAATCCATATGGGCACCAGATCACCCAATGCGTTGAAGACCGTTCGGGCATATTGTTCGAAGTAACCAACAACCTGACGGTTCGCCCAGCCGCCGATGTCCTGCAGCTTCTGCGGCAAGTCCCAGTGATACAGCGTAACAGCCGGCTTGATACCGTTTTTCACAAGCAATGTGATGAGATTCTTATAAAACGCAATACCCTTTTCGTTGGGCTTTCCCGTTCCATCGGGGAAAATGCGCGGCCATGCGATGGATAGGCGGTAGGATTTCAGCCCTAAATATTTCATCAGCTCAATATCCTGTTCATATCGGTGATAATGATCGCAGGCAACGTCTCCGCTGCTGCAGTCGGCGATATTTCCAGGATTACGGCAGTAACGATCCCAAATGGACTCTCCCCGGCCGTCTTCACTAAAGGCACCTTCAATCTGATAGGAAGCCGTAGCAGATCCCCATACGAAATTTTCAGGGAAACGGATTGTAGCCATAAAAGTTCTCCTTTCAATTTGAGTCACCTGGGACGGTTCACTTAAAACTTATGCAAAAGAATCTTCTCAATTGACTCAGACTATGTGTATGCCTTGGCAAAGAAAGCCAGCATGAAAATATTGGCCAGAATTTCATTGGTGTAGGATATGGAAAAGAACGTTCCTGGGTCTTCAATGAACCACAGGATAAAGCTGATCACGACCGGGAATATTTTTGATGAAGATATAAGAGGAAGCCCAGCACAGGATGATGGAAAACAGGATGATGTTGGACTCGGTTCGTGTCATTGCTCGTCACCTTCATAAAATGTATTTTGAACTGTCTGCTTTTCCAAAAGAACCGAATGCTGATTCAATTCCTTTAAAACTTCATCCATGACTGCCTTCATC
>JAEZBW010000325.1 GCA_023426765.1 Bacillota bacterium | reverse complement strand
GAACTGGGATTGGAATCCGTTGTTGCCTGCCCGATGATGATCTTCGGGAAAGGGCTTCATAAAATTCATGCCTTCTTTGCAGGGGTAAAATCATGAAACCGGCATTTCCCCTCGTGTCCAAAGGGGCCTCCAATGAAAAGCTGATGGGAGGCCTCTTCCTTGTGCTGGTTTTATATCAGCTGCCCTTGTGGGTGGAAAATTCACAGACCCTTTTTCATTTTCTGATCATTTTGGGGATTGGCCTGGCACTGGATACGGCGATCAACTTTATCCGCCATAAAAAGCCGATATGCGCAGTTTCGGCTGCCATTACCGCAGGGGTTGTCAATATTCTTCTCCATCTGCTTCCGCTGCCAATAAAGATTCTTGGAATAGCGGCTGCGCTTCTGTTGGGAAAGCATGCCTGGGGCGGTACGGGAAAAAATGCCGTTAACCCGGCAATCGTTGGTGTTTTTTTTGCGTGTTTGCTGCATCCGGTGGAAATGCCCCTGTTTTCACCGACCCTGCTGTATCTTCCGGCATTGATTTTGTCCCTTTTGTTTCTTCGTGTAAGGCCCTTTGCAGGGCTCGCCTTCATGGCGGGCATGGTCTTGTCCTTTGCAGCCGGCGGTGTTTTCTCATGGGAGAAGCTGATTACCTATGGGGTGCTGTTTTTCGGAACGGTGGTACTGACCGATCCGACAACCGTTACCGCAAGGCCTGTGTATGGCGGTGTCTCGGCCTTTGCTGCAGGCTTTGCCGCATTTCTTTTTTTCGATGGCCTCATTTGGATGTGCACCGCGGTTCTGGCTGTCAATCTCCTGTCGTGGATTGTGGATGAGACGCAAAAAACAGTATCGTTTCACCGACCCATCCGTATGGAAAAGCAGATTCAACGGCGACAGGGGATCGTTGGAGAGTTCGATTATCAAAAACAGGATTCTGCTGCGCTGAATCTTACGGCATCTGAAATCCTGGAAAGGGTTCAACGTCATAAGGTATTTGGAATGGGCGGCGCAGCATTCCCGGCCGATGTCAAGATTAAGGCGGCAATGGAATCGGATGCTGCTGATAAACATCTCATTGTTAACGGTGTGGAGTGTGATCCGGGCCTGGTACATGATCGCTGGCTGATGGAACACCATATGGCTGAGATAGAGCAGGGAGTGGAAATCCTCAGCAAGCTTGTAAACTTTAGAACGGTGGTATTGGCTGTGAAGGGCAGTTCGAAGCAGCACGGAATATTCAGAGTTCTTTCAAAGCGCCGTACTGCCTGTGAAGAACCGAAAATTCAAGCAAAGCTCATCTGCCAGGAGGTGCCGGATTACTACCCGGCAGGTGCTGAGCGATTCCTGATCCGGGATATTTTGCATCGGGAACTGTCTCAGGAAGACATACCAGCTGCGTTGGGCATCCTGGTTCTAAATGTGCAGACGGTGTTGGCAGTATACAGGGCAGTAATACTGGATGAAGACATTACCACCCGCGTGATCACGGTGGCAAACCTGAAAGAGCGCACGGGTCAGGCGGTTACAGTCCGGCTTGGAGAAAAGGTTTCGGAAGTCTTAACCCGGGTTTATCCCAATGCTCCGGTCATTTTTACCGGCGGCGGCCTGATGCAGGGAATCATTGCAGATGATGACGCGATTATCTCGCCTGATGTGAACCTGATAGCAACCGGAAATATTCCAAAATATAAGGAATCGGTGCAGTGCTCTCGCTGCGGGATGTGTTTCATGCATTGTCCGGCAGGCATCAATGTTCGTAGAATTGCTGAACTGGCGGATGCCGGGAAAAAAGAAGAGACAGTGGCCTATCATCCCGAAAAGTGCATTCGGTGTGGGGTCTGCAGCTATTTATGCCCCGCGGGCAGAAAACTGTCCCAAAGAGTTGCAGGTGCACGTCGTTAAAATAACCTGCCGGGAAATATAAACGATATACAATACAGCACATGTTCCGATTAAAAAGAACATGTGCTTTGTTGTTATGAAAAAACGATATTAGCTAAGTGAATGTCATCCTGAGTGTAACGAAGGATCTTTTCTTCAGGGAATCGCATAGCCCATCGCCATAGCCTGTCAGATGCTCGCCCTTCTCCAGGCCTGCGGCGAGAAAAGGATCAGCATGGGGATCAGCTCCAGCCTGCCCGCTATCATGCAGAACGATAAGACCAACTTGCTTAAACCTGAAAAGCTTGCATAATTCCCCATTGGCCCGATCACCTCAAAACCTGGCCCGATATTCGAAAGGGTTGCAATGACGGATGTGACTGTGGTGGTCAGATCCTTGCCATCCAGGGAAACTACCAGGAAAGAGACCGCGAAGATTGCAAGGTATATAAAGAAAAACGCCATGGTTTCTGAAAGCGTTTGCTCGTCTACCACCTTACCTCCTGATTTAACAGTGTGAATTGCCCGGGGATGGATGATTTTTGCCACTTCTCTTCTTGCTACCTTCAGCAGAAGCAAGATACGGATACATTTCATGCCACCGCCCGTGGATCCCGCACTGGCACCGAAGAACATAATCGTGATCAGGATCAGCTTGCTGAACGCAGGCCATAGGTTGAAGTCAGTGGATGAATACCCGGTGGTTGTAATCAAAGTGACCACCTGAAAGGATGAGTGACGCAAGCTTTCTCCTACGGTAAAAAACCCACTGGTGAAAAGCTGTATGGTTATCAGGATGATGGCAGCAACGACGGTCCCGAAGTAAAAGCGAAGCTCTTCGTCCTTGAAGAAATTGCGGATATTTCCTTTGAGAACCTGAAAATAAAGGGTGAAATTAACGCCGAACAGGAAGCAGAACACCGTAATGATAACTTCTGCAGCAACATTCCCATAAGCCCCCACGCTTAAATTCCTGCTTGAAAAGCCGCCGGTGCCTGCACTGCCGAAAGCGTGAATCAACGAATCATACAAAGGCATTTTGGCAAGCAGAAGAAGGATTACCTGTACGGTTGTCAGCACCGTATAAATGGCATACAGTATTTTAGCCGTCTGGCTAAGCTTCGGAACCAGCTTTTCAGTGCTGGGGCCCGTAGCCTCAGCCTTCATGATGTGGAACGAACTGGCGCCGACAGTGGGC
>JAEZBW010000314.1 GCA_023426765.1 Bacillota bacterium | reverse complement strand
GCCCAGGATAATCACTGAAAGCAGGGAGTAAGAGAGGTAATTGAAGAAGGCGCTCGCATAGGCTTGATTCCCTGTTTTTTCACCGGTCGTTTTTACGGCGACCGTGGCGGTTTTTGCCAGGTTCGCTTTCAAATGAGAAACCAGCTCTTCCTGGGTAATCTCTTCCAGGCTTTTAATATAAAGCTTTGCGGTATTAAAATATTTGTCGATGCTTAAGTCGACGTAGGTATTGCTGACAGAATCGGGTACAAAAGTCTTTTCCAGTTGAACGTCCTCGCCTTTCATAAAGCTTTCGGTAAAGCCAGCAGGAACACGGAGAATATACGATACCGACCGGAAAAACAGAGCGTCCTGCAGACTGTCGGTGTCATCGGGAAGTTCGACAAAGTTGGCGGTTTTGCTGAGTTCTTCCTTAAAACCATCTATCAGAGTGCTGTTTTCTTCACTGATAAAAGCGATGTTCGCTTTGCTCCGGTTAAAGGAGACTATCTTCTCCATATCCTGGGACATACTCGCGGCCATGATGAGTGAAACCGCGATGAATACAAATACGTAAATCAGTAAAATGGGCAGATTTTTTTTGATAATACTCATATAAAGCTTAAAGACTTGCATATTTCCGCCTCCTGATAATAAAGTAGGTCACCAAACCGAAGATAAGTATGAAACCCACCAGAACAAGCATGTTCAAAGCATATCGGGCCATGGTATCATAATAGTAAAGACGGTAGAACGCATCGGTCAGCAGGTTCAGGGGATTGATCCAGGAAAGGATGGGAGCTTTCTGGCTGACGATATATTTTATGCTCTGCTGCATCATGCCGGCCAGGAAAGAACAAAACATGCTTACCGAGATGAGAATCCCAACCTTGGCTCCTTCGGACTTTTTCACAAGAGCGCTGATAAAGGCCCCGAAGGTTAACCCGGTGATGGACCCGACAAAGGTGGTTAACAGTATAAACCCGGTTCTGCCGCCAAAGTCCACCCCTAAAATGAATATCATATAGCCCAGCAGCACAAGCATCTCACTCAGCTGAACCAAGAGGGAAGCGGAAGAACTGTAGACGAAGGCTTTCATTTTATGAACCGGTGCTACGTTCACTCTTGCGGCGATGGCAGAGATATTCGCCTGAATATCCGATATTTCCCGCATCCCCATAAATCCACCATAAAAACAGGCCATTGCAATCAGAGAGTAAAAGTAGTTCACAACATAGTTCGGTTCACCGCCGGGGAGCCTATTTTCACGAATATAGGTTTGCCGGTCACCCAGGCTGTCCACAAGCTGCTGCAATTTTGTTGGATCCTTGGCCATAATTGTATAAAATGCATCTGTGTTTTGCATGTAGTTATCCAAAAAGCTTTGAATGATGCTTTGATACATGCCCGAATTGTTTACAACCAACTGAATCGGTTCACCTGTGACGATATATCCGTATATTTTCTTATCGTTTAAAAGCTTTTCAGCTTCCTCGGCGGATACTACTGTCAGGTTGAAAAGGCTGTCTTCTCCGGTGGAAACCCCGTCCATGACCTGTCTGAAGTTCTCATTTTCCTGCCAGGCCTGGTTATCTGCAACCGCAATATAAATTGTTTGAAGCTTTTCACCGGTCGTCAGGTTGGAAAAGGCCAGCTGAAAAAAGGTTGCCAGCAGCAGAGGGAACAACAGGGTCCAGAACAGGTTTATTTTGTCGCCCAAAAGGCATTTCAACCGGTATTTAAAAATATGAACAAACATCCGAATCCCTCCTTAATCCCTTAATTCTTTTCCGGTAATCTCAAGGAACACGTCATTGAGTGTGGGCAGCTCGGAATAGATTTTTCCGAACTGGATTCCTTCACGCTTGATGCACTCGAGCACGGCTTCAAGGTTGTTTTTCCCCTTACCGGACTTGATGACAAGAAGGTTTCCCTTATATTCAACCGAGACAATGCCGGGCAGTTTTCCAAGGCTCGCAAGCTGCTGTTCGGTTACGCTGAAGGATTCAATCGTGATTTTCTCACCCAGCGTGATCATGGCCTTCAGGTCTTCCTTTGTGCCTGTTGCAATGGTTCTGCCTTTATCCACAATCATGATCCGGGTGCAGATTTGTTCGACTTCCTCCATGTAATGCGAGGTATATATCACGGTTGCTCCCTGTTCATTCAGCTTCTGGATGCCTTCCAGAATTTTATTTCTGCTTTGGGGGTCAACTGCTACCGTGGGTTCGTCCAGAATGATCAGTTTAGGCTTGTGGGCGATGCCGCATGCGATGTTCAATCTCCTCAATAGGCCTCCGCTCAGCTTTTTCGGATAGAATTTTGTGAACTCACCCAGGCCGACAAACTCAATGGCCTCATCCACCAGCTTTTTGCGCGTTGCTTTATCCTTAACGTACAGTCCGCAGAAGTAATCGATATTTCCGTAAACAGTCAGTTCGTCGTAAACCGCTACGTTTTGCATTACAATCCCGATGTCGTGCTTAATGTCATAGGCATCCGGGGACATGGGCTTATCAAAAATTTCAATCACTCCCTTATCGTACTTTAAAAGTGACAAAATACAATTGATAGCAGTGGTTTTCCCGGAGCCGTTCGGACCGAGCAGCCCAAAAATTTCGCCTTCCATTACCGAGAAGGACAGGTGATCCAGTGCAACCAGATCCCCATAACGTTTTACAAGATCCTTTACTTTTATAATCATCTTCATTGACCTCCATCCGCTTTATAGGTCTATCATACTTCCTTCAGGAATCATTTGTAAGTGAACCGAATCACAATCCCATGTGACAAATGTCATTATGCAAAATGCTAAAGAATGACAACGTGCAGCTTATCATGACCTCTGATATATCACGGGCATTACCTGTTGTACAGGCTGTGGAAAAATGATAAGATGTGGCTGAAACTATGTAAAACCAGGTGGGGGAAAAATGCGAAACACAACCGGCATAACCGACAAAATAGTCGTGTTCATCTGTTGCCTCATGACGTATCTTGTGCAGTCCAACTTTGAAATCAATGTGGTTATCATCCTGGTTTCCATCATTTTCAGTGCTTTCTTAAGTTACTTTGAGGCAGGAATACTTTATACGGCATTTACTGTGGGGTTTTCCCTTCTGGCCTGTTTTTTTCCGCAGTTCATCATTTTTTTACCATTGATCGCATATGACATGCTGTTTTGCAAATATCAATATTATAATCTGTTTGGCATCGTTCCGCTGGTTCTTTCCTTTCAGTCTCCCAACTGGCTGGGAACCCTTCTTGTGATGCCGGTACTGTTGCTTTCATTACTTTTAAGGTACCGGTGCAAAATCCAGTTTGAACTGCGCTCCAGGCATAACGAACTGGTCGATGAGGCCAGGGAGATGTCCATGCAGTTGAAAAAGCAAAACCGGGATTTGATTGAAAAACAGGACTTCGAGCTGAGCAACGCCACGTTGAATGAGCGCAACCGCATCGCCAGGGAAATCCATGACAACGTGGGGCACCTGCTTTCCAGCGCGATTCTGCAGTCCGGTGCGCTGCTGACCGTCAATCGGGATGAAAAGGTGACGGATTCCCTTAAAACGCTGAAGGATACGCTGAACCAGGCGATGAACAGTATCAGGGCCAGCGTTCATCAGCTGTATGATGAATCGGTGGACCTGAAAGCGCAAATCATGGAAATTACAGGCAGCTTCACCTTCTGTGAACTGACGTGTGATTATCAGATCAATGGCAATCCGGACAAAAAGGTAAAGGCAGCATTCATTGCGGTGGTGAAGGAAGCTCTGTCCAATATCATCCGTCATTCCGATGCAACCCAGGCATCCGTCATGCTCAGGGAGCACCCCGCATTGTACCAGCTGATTATCCGGGATAATGGGAATGTGCGGAATTATCATACAGGTGACGGCCTGGGGCTGAAAAATATGACCGACCGAATCGAAGCGCTGAAGGGCAACATCAATATTTTAACCCAATATGGATTTGAAATTTTCATCTCTGTTCCAAAGGGGGATACGGTATGAGAATACTGGTGGTGGATGATGACCGGCTTGTATCGGCATCGTTGAAAACCATACTGGAGGCCGACCCGGAAATTGAAGTGGCAGGAACGGGAAACAGCGGCCGCCAGGCAGTTGAGTTGTATTTCAGGCTGAAGCCCGATGTTCTCTTAATGGATATCCGAATGGATGGCATGACGGGATTAGAGGCCGCCGAGGAAATTCTGGCGCAGGATAAGGCTGCAAAAATTTTGTTTCTGACCACCTTTTCCGATAATGAATACATTGCGAGGGCCTTTCAGATTGGAGCAAAGGGGTATCTCCTGAAACAGGACTTTGAAAGCATTACCCCATCGGTGAAGGCTGTTTTTATGGGGCAGCGGGTATTCGGAGATGAAATTGTCTCAAAACTGCCGCAGCTTTCGCGCGGCCAGGGTAAACCCGCTTTTGCAGGTTATGATTTAAACGAAAAGGAAATTGAAATCATCACGAAGGTGGCAGACGGTTTGTCCAACAAGGAAATTGCCGAGGCGCTTTTTCTTGGTGAGGGAACCGTCAGAAATTATATCAGCATGATCCTTGAAAAGCTGAATTTAAGGGACAGAACCCAACTTGCCGTGTTCTACTACAAATGCGGCAACTGAGTCGCCAGTGACTCATAGCAGGCGGCTTCGGTATCGGTTAATTGCCGCACGAAGGCGGCTCGGCCGGAGATGTCAGCTCCGGGCCCGTAGTTTTTATATTCAGCATAAAAGACTGTGTCGTGGGCATCTTTTTTGCCCCAGTCATGAAACCCAGCCGGATGAATGTGCGATCCCAGATAAGAATTCAGGATCACCGTTCTGGCATAATTTCTCCAGGGCCTGCCCAGGTAGACACTGCCAGGGCCACAGTCGCCGGTAAAGCGGCATCGGTTGAAAACATATCCGTACGGCTGCCCCTGCGGGGTTGAAGCCGCTGTGACATATCCGTTGATTTCCTGCCCCAGGTCGCGGGAGAATATTTCACAATTTTCAAAATACGCTGTGGCACTCCCAAAGATAAAATCCACATCCCCTGAAATGAAGCAGTTTTTATAGGAATGCCTGCCGTTGATCCGGGGAGCGTTTTCCTTCGGGCCGCGGAAACCATTTTTCTCATAGGGAACAGGGGGCAGCGGCCCGGTGAAAAGCGTGTCCTGGCTGCCGATCATTCTGCAGTCTTCAAACACAATCCCATCGCCATCCACATACAACGCAAGAGCCTGACCGACATCGCGCCCTCTGCCGGCTGAGTTCTCGAAGGTCATGCCACAGGCATGAAAACGATCGGCATCGATAAACAGCGTCGGCGTTCTGAAGGTTCCCCTTTTTTCGCCATCCGGCAGGATAGCATTCGCAAAGTCATCATAGGTTAGAACGGTTTTCAGGCAATCCACGCCCTTGAAAAAAATGTCGGGCTGATGAATCTCCAGGCGTTCCCTGTAAACACCCGGTGCAATTTCGATGGTGACTTTCTCGCCCGCGTATTTTTCCGCTTCCTGCAGCGCACCTGCTATAGTTGTAAAATATATGCCCCCGGAACAGGGGGCATGTACGGGGTTCACCCTTAAAATGATCATAATAAAATTTTAGCCTCGTTATAAATCCATAGAGGTCAGGGATTTGTAAAACACATGCAGTACTCTGTTATCCTCGGTTTTTATGGTTCCTGCAAAACTAAAGCCGTTCAGATCGCCAGTATCTGCATTTGTTTCATAGACTGCTGTTTCATAAGGTTTGTCAAATTGCTCTTCGGTATCAACGAGGGCATATAGTACGACATTGCCCTGACAGACACCTGCCGAAAGTATGGTATCGCCGGGTATCATCAGCTGTTGCCGGCCTGGCTGGATAACAATCTTTTGAATAGTTTTCATTTGATGCATTCCTTTCTGAAATTTTGTTTACAGTATATCATAAAACCATTCGCCTGGAAATAATCGATGATTTTGAAGAACCTTGCTTTTCGGCACTGCATTTGTTGACGAACAAATGTTCAGAATGATAAACTATTCATTGGTGAATTTTCCAAACCCGAAAAGCGAGGGAACATGAATACGCCTTTTTATCAAATGCCCTAAGACCCCTGCCTCTATAGGCGGGGGATAAACCGATTTCTGCTTCAGTGGTAGGTACAGTCCCCCACTGAAGGACATTTGATAAAATGCTCGCGGCGCGTTGCACACAAAACGCGCAAGGTAGGCGCTTTCAGCGCCCGCGTTTTGGCGCACAATTCGCGCAAGCGCTCATTGAACATGAAGCATATTTCTTCAAATCTGGAATCCGTCTTGTTTGTTTTTGATGAACCCACGGTGGGGCTGCATGAGGTTGAGAAAACCGCCATGCTGAAAAATTTAAGAGGGTTATGCCATGGGAAAAACGGCCTGATCATCGTGGAGCATGACCGCAACACCATCGAGTTGGGCCCCGGAGGGGGAAATGAGGGCGGAGAGGTGATATCCAGCAGGCAATCCTATGGCAGGTCATGAAAAACCCTAATTGTTTTCTTTCTCCTTTTCCAAATCTTCAATACGATATGTGATGCATTTGGAATTTCTTCTTGCTTTGTCATAATCTGACTTTGCTTTAGCGGCTTTCACCGTACTATTATTAGAGGCTTTCTTTGCGGCAGGCTTCGGTTCGCTGCCCGCGGCGGTTTTATGCAGGGTGCATTTCTTATTTGAACAAAGGTCATTATTCATCATTGAACCACAAACGGAACAAAATTTAATCATGTATTCATACTCCAAACCCATTATTTTTAATCTTGTATAGATTATACCATAAACTATGAAAGCATACCTGATAAGTTTATCAAAAGCCTTCAGCCCGATGACTCACTTGATCAAACCAGTATTTCGATGTATAGTGGGTAGAGTAATTCAATCACTGTCCATGAGAGGGTATATGCCAAAAAATACACAGCAACAGGCATCGACGAAAGGTCTGGTTTTTGTTATCCTGGCCGTTATGTTCTGGGGAGTCTCGTTCATCAATACGAAAGTTCTTCTGGAGGAGTATCCGCCGGTTTCCATCGCTTTTTTCCGGCAGTTTGTCGCTCTGGTTCCTTTGGCGGTAATGTTTCTTCGGAAAAAGGCATTCTTCAGGCTGAACCTCAAAACGGTTCTGCACATGGCCGTTGCCAGCCTGTTTGGAATCGTACTGTACTTTTTGTTTGAAAACAACGGGCTGAAATATATCTCTGCATCCGAAGCATCCATTATTGTTGCGACGATCCCTATCTTCACACTGCTGATGGATACACTGGTCAGCCGGCAGAAGCTTGATTTCAAAACCTTTTGCCTGGTTCTTGGGTCATGGGTGGGAGTATATCTGGTCATTACCGGAGGCAGTCCTGTGATGGTTGGTTCGGGTAACCTGAAGGGAAGCTTGCTGGTGTTCGGCGCGATGGTAAGCTGGATTGTATATACGCTGATCACAAAGCGGTTAAGCCAACAATATGACAGCCTGCAGATGACTTTCAGCCAGACTTTGTTAAGCATTCCCCTGTTTATTCCGTTTATATGGCAGGAGAAGGCATTATGGCACTGGCCGTCTGCTACCGCGACGGCACATCTGCTGTTCCTGGGGATTTTCTGCTCGGCGGTTGCATATGTTTTTTTCCTGTATGGTATTGCCGTTTTAGGGCCTGGAGTTGCTTCATCATACCTGAACCTCATCCCCCTGGTAACCATGGCCATTGGCGCAGTTTTTCTGGGGGACAGGCTGGCCCCGCTGCAGCTGTGCGGTGCAGTTTTAATTCTTGTGAGCCTTGGACTGATTAGTTTCAACAGGCTGAGACAGAAAAAATCGGAGAAACCCTCAGAGTTATTGTCAGAAGTGGATGAGCAGAAAGCGTCATAAGTAAAAACGAGCAGAGAACATGAATGCGGAAACAGAACATGCTTATCCAAAAATAATGGAAAAGGCGGGTTTCCGGATACCAAACCGGGAGAATAAATGCCCATTAGCCTCGGTCATCAGCGCCGCATGAAGTCCTTCAACAGGAAGCTTACTTCTTTTTGATCCTTGTAATACTCCGGATATTTTTCCGAAAGGGCTTCAACTTCTTTGACAAGCTTGGAGGAATGCTCTAAAAAGAGCTGCCGGACCGTATCGATGTTGCCTGCAGTGATATTCTCAAGCATATGCTTATGTTCGCTAACGACACCGGTAAAAACATCATGATCCCAGATGCTCATCAAACGCACTCTCCGATAATGCCCCGACATGCTTTGTATGGTTTCCCAGCACATGTTTTTATCGATGGCATCAAAAAAAACATGGTGGAACTCATCGTCAAAACGAAGGCAGGACAAATAATCTTCGGTTTCAAGGGCTTCGGTCTGTTTCTGAATATATTCCGCAAGGCTGATAAGATGGGATGGTTGATGATCCTGCATGAAGACGGTGACGGCGCGGACCTCGAGGCTTTGACGCAAAAACTGCTCCTCCTGAACCCGCCGCAGGTCAATTTTTGAAACACTGGTGCCCTTCTGGGGGAACACATCCACAAGACCTTCCTTGGCCAGCTTAATCAGAGCTTCCCTGACCGGAGTCCTGCTTACGTTCAACTGCTCTGATATATTTTTTACATTCAGGGGTTCACCGGGTTTCAGGTTCAGGTTAACAATGTTTTTCAAAAGAGTGTAATAGACGTTATCGCCGATGTTGTATGACGATGTTACGGAATTCATACTATCTGCAAACATACTTATCTCCCTGTAAAACTAAATTGTACATGAAGCCCGTCAGGAACTTGATGCAGTTCAGGCCATGATGCCTGCAATCCATACAATTATCATATAACAAAGGCAGCATTTGTACAAGCAAGTAAAAACGGAAGCAAGTGTGTTTACACTTGCTTCCGCCGTCATTAGAGAGGGATTTGGAGGATTTATATACAGGTCCGGCTATCGAAGCTCTAAACCGTTGCTTTTGCTTTACCGTACATCAGCATGCCTGAAAGGTTCATTTCAAAGTACTCGTTACCGGTAACTGCAGGAGCCTGGCTTTGCTTGCGGATGGCTTCCCAAAGACCGTTCAGGTAAGCCACTCCAAGGGCACGGTCATACAATCCGTAACCCGGCATGGACTTTTCATTCCAAATGGCCCTGCCGTGGTCGGGTCTTAAAATTCCGTCAAAGCCGATATCGTAAAATGCTTTCATGATTTCATACATGTCCAGTGACCCATCGGAAGACAGATGAGCGGCTTCATCAAATTTGCCCCTTCCCAGATGCCGGATATTGCGCACATGGGCGAAGTGAATTCTGCTGCCAAGGGCCCGGATGATATCCGGCAGATCGTTTTCAGGATTGGAACCGAGGGATCCTGTGCAAAGGGTGACGCCATTGTACGGGTTGTCTACCATACTGACTATCTTCAGCAGGTTTTCCTTGTTGATAACTACCCGGGGCAATCCGAAAACCGGCCAGGCCGGGTCGTCGGGATGAATGGCCATCTTGATGCCATATTCTTCGCAGGTGGGCATGATGGCTGTCAGGAAGTACTTCAGGTTTTCCAGCAGTCTTTCATTGTCAACATCCTTATAAAGATCAAACAAGGAGCGGATCTTTGCCATTCTTTCCGGTTCCCATCCCGGCAGCACAAAACCGTTGGAGTTGGAATCCATCCTGTCAAACATTTCTGCAGGATTAATTTTGTCGATAATATCCTGATCATAGGATAAAACGGTTGCGCCATCTTCACGCAGCTTTGCCAAATCGGAACGAGTCCAGTCAAATACCGGCATAAAATTGTAGCAAACCAGATGGATACCTTCTTGACCCAAATGCTTCAAGGTTTGAATATAGTTTTCAATATAATGATCCCGTTCGGGAAGCCCGGCTTTTATCGCATCATGGATGTTAACACTCTCAATTCCCAATACTTCAAGACCATGTTGCTCGACCTCGGCTTTCATGGCGCGGATTCTTTCCCTGGGCCAAACCTCGCCGGCGGGAATGTCGTAAAGGGTTGTCACAACTCCGGAAACCCCGGGAATTTGTCGGATATAATTCAACGGGACGGTATCAACGTCCGAACCAAACCATCTTAATGTCATCTTCATAAAGTCATCGCATCCTTTCTATAACCAATGTTGTTTTCCAGAATCTAATGCTGTTATCATAATAATATATTAACATACTAATATATCAGTGTCTACGATAATATTGCTCAAAGTTCAAAAGCTTCACAGCAATTTTTCAGTCATAATATACAATTTAGCCAGTGGGGACAGGTACCTTGGTAAAATTCATCCAATGGGGACAGGTACCTTGGTCAAATTTAGCCAGTGGGGACAGGTTCCTTGGTCAAATTTAGCCATGGGGACAGGTTCCTTGGTCAAATTGAGCCATGGGGCCAGATAGCCTGGACCTCAGGTTCCGACCCTGATTTTATTAATTTTGCTGCAAACCAATCGACATTATGTAATGATCACTATATAATGGGATAAGTATCCATCCATAAAAACTACATGCTTTTCTACTGAAAAACAATATCAATAAAGGGGGATCCTTTATGGCAAGATGTAAAGTTACCGTTCTTAAAAGAGGATTAAATCTGGAATTGGCCGAACAATACTCCAATGATACCGTTAGCAAATGTCCGTTCTTTCAGGAAGGTCAGGAGTTCATCTGCAGTCCTTTTGAAAAACCGCAAAACTTCTGTGACTGGGCATGGAATGACATTTACAAGGTTGTTCTCACCCTTGGCAGGGGCGGGAACTTCAATAGCGAAGTGTTTGCTAACTGGATGAAGGACGACAAAACCATGGTGGTTTGCTGCTCCGACGGGTTAAGGCCGGTATCATTTAAAGTGGAAAGAATCGATGAGTAACCGATAATGCGTTATGCGGAGAGTGCAGCGTATGCAGAACTCTCCGTAAGCGCTTGGGCCCCGCCTGTGATAGATTTGAGCCGGTTGCCGGGCTATTCCAGGTAAATATCTGAAAACTCAATTGCCGTGGCTTGCAGAATTCTGCTGTCCAATAGACCGTGGATATCCTTTTGCTGTTCCACATGCCTGGCTTTTTTAGCAGGCAGCGTAACACAAAACGTGCTTCCCTGGTTCATCGTACTCTTTACAGTGATTGTCCCCTTCATGCCTTCGACCAGGGTTTTTACCAATGATAAACCAATTCCGGAGCCTTCGGCCTGTCTGGACAATGAACTGTCCACCTGCCCGAATCGTTCGAATATCAGATCCTGCTTGCTTCTAGGTATTCCGATTCCTTCGTCTGTGACGGTTATGACCGCCTTTCGGTTTTTAAATGAGAGATGTATATAAATGCGACTTCCTTTTGGAGTAAATTTTATAGCGTTCGACAACAGATTCAAAAGCACCCGTTCATACTTTTCTTCATCCAATGCCATTTCTCTGCCGTCGACTTCCGGTAAAAATATCAGTTCCACACCCTTCTGTCTCGCATAAGGCTCTACCGACTTCAGGATGGCGCTTGACAGGAATACAATATCCAAGTTCCTGTTGTTCACTTTCATGTAACCGGCATTATATCCGGTGATATCCAGCAGATTGTTCACCAGACGAAGCTGCCTGAATGAATTCATCCGAATTCTCTGCAGGTACTTTTTGACCTGATCGGATAACTGGTTTCCATGTATTTTTTCAATGGTCTGTACGGCAGCATTAATGACGGATAACGGTGTTTTGAACTCATGAGATATTGTCGCTAAAAATTCATCCTTCATTTTTATAGACTTTTCCAGTACCTCGTTTTTAGAATACTCGGCATACAGCAGGGATTGCTGCTGCTCCTTATATGCTTTTTCAAGATTCACCTGTTCGGTTACATCGCGGTAACATAATACACCCGAAACGATATTGCCGCTGGGTCCATCGTATATGGGGCTTCCGCTTACGTCAAAATATAAGGTTTTGTCAGGTGTTTTACAGGCAAATCGATAAGTTAGAATACTCTCTCCCTTCAAAACCCGAAAAGCAGGCATGTTTTCAGGAGGGATTCCTACCCCGTCCATCGTATACCATTCGGCGGTTTGTTGGGATACTCCGTTTTCATCAATCTGTAATTGCGGATAGTTTTCCCGCGCTGCTTTGTTTGTAAAGAAGTATTTTTTGTCCTTGTCAAAGAGGAACACTGCGTCCGTCATACTGTTAAAGGTAACCTCCAACTGCTTCCTTTGGAACTCGATGATCCATTGCTGTTTCAGCTGCTCGGTAATATCGACGGCTATCACTGTAATTCCCTCCTCCGAAGGGAAAACAATCGTTTTAAAGGTTGTATCGGATTGCTTTCCACGCAGGTCAAACCGATGCAACTCCCTTTTCTCCATGGCTGCCCGGACGTGTTCCTCATATTCGGTGCCGAGATATTCTGGAAATAAATGCCATAGGTTGTTTCCAATAAAATATTTTGGATCCTTACCCAATCTTGACGCAAATCGATTATTGGCATAAACAAAATTCCAGTTTCTATCCAGGACAAAAACATCATCCTGTATTCCGCTCAGAAGCTCCTGAAATTTCCTGTTGCTGCGTTCCAAACTGATTTCAACTTTTTTATGCTCCGTAATATCACGACAGCACATCACAGCCAACACGAAATTACCGTGGGCATCAAATACGGGTGACACATTTGAAACAATAAATTTCTCTCTACCAGGGGGTCCTGCAATAAATTTGAAATTGCTTGTTTTTTCACCCCTTGCCGCCCGTTTATGAGGCATCTCATCCAATGGTATCAGTTGATGATTGATATCCATATACTGCATTTCGTCAAAATTAAACTCGATATTTCCTGATTTGATCAGCATCCCCATCGTATTTTTTGCATTGGAGTTCATGGCTAATATTTTTCCGTCTTTATCGGAAATCACCAGCGCATCGGTGATCGTTTCAAAAACAGTTTCAAGCTCTTCTGCCTTTTCCTTTATTTCCTGCTTAATATCCTGCTTAATTTTTTGTTCTTCAGCCTGATGCCTCAGCTTTTTGTTTTCATCTTCAAGACGTTTCCGGCATAAAACCCTCTCAGTCACATCCGTTACGTTTTCAATGATGTATTTGATATTCCCATCCTCATAGATGGGCACCATGGAAATATCCCAATAAGAAACACCTTTGTCCTCCCCTTCGAGCACCACTTCGCCAGCCTGGAAAGTTTCACCCGCTCTTAGTAAGTTAGCACGGAATTCTTCCAGGATGCTCCCTTTATGTCCCTGAAGAATCTCATCTGCCCTTTTTCCAATGCAGTTATCCTTTCTGCCATAAGGGTTGTCCAATATTTTCATATAGGTTTGATTCGCTTTCAGAAGTGTCCGATCCGAAGCATGATAAATGGCGATTCCTGTTTTATCGGCAAGATAAAGCTGATGCAAATAGGGGAATTTCTCATCAAGACGGGAATGCGGTTTTTCACACAGAACGACTAAAATACCATCATCGGTCGCTTGAATGGATATATCCACCTCTCTGGGCTCAAGGTTTTTTGTGAATATATATAAATGCTTACTGTTTTGGTGTTGTTCCGTTATCCCGGCATTCAGCCTGAGAAGACTGTATAGTATGTTGTCTGCACTGTGTCCAAGGATGTCGGTTTTATCGTATTCTGTCAATTTCAAAAAGGAATCACTTACTGCGGTTGCCTGGTTATTGGAAACAAAAATACATGGCATGGTGTCTAATTGAGCCATCTTTGCAATACTGGACACACGTTAACCCCCCCTGTTATAGAAAACGATGGAATATCAATATAATTCCACCCAATTATTATAGCAATGGAAGTGATGATATGCAATCGCAACACACATCTATTGCAGCCAAGGTTTCGCTTCGCAAAACAACACACAGTGACAAGATTCTCGTTGCAGCCGAAGCATTTGCCGCATAGTAAAATCATGGTACAATAGAATGGATGAATTTGGACATGCTTTAGGGAACAGAGTTTACGGAGGAAAAATGCAAAACAGAATTTTACTGATTGAGGATGATCCGGATATCCGTGAAGTGGTTGTAAACTACCTGAAGAAGGAAGGGTTTTGCGTAACCCAGGCACCGGATGGAGTTAGCGGTCTGCATCAATTCCTGGACCAGACCTTTGAACTGGTGCTGCTGGATATCATGCTGCCGAAGATGGACGGGCTGGAAGTGATGCGGATCATCCGCGAAAAAAGTACAACCCCCATCCTGATCCTGTCGGCAAAGGACTGTGATGTAGATAAAGCGATAGGATTGGGAATGGGTGCGGATGATTACCTGGCAAAACCCTTCTCATTGCTGGAGCTTTCAGCCAGAGTAAAAGCTCTTATCCGGAGAGCGACGACATTCTCAGCTGAACCGGAGAACAAAGAAGATAAGACTGTCAGCTATCACGATCTGACGATGAACGAAGATGATTTCACCCTGAAAAAGAGTGGGGAGGAGATCAAACTTACCGCGAAAGAATTTGAAATATTAAAGCTTTTCATTACAAGCCCGAAACGTGTTTTCACCAAGGCTCAAATCTACAATTTGGTTTGGAACGACAGCTATTTCGGAGATGATAACGTGATCAATGTCCATATGCGCAGGCTGCGCGAGAAAATAGAGGATGATCCGTCCAATCCCCAATATATTAAGACTTTGTGGGGAATAGGCTATAAACTGGGGGAATTCTGACATGATACAGATATTACTGGTAGCGCTCGGGATTTTAGTCGTGGGTTTGTGCCTGCTTCTTCTTTTTATGGCTGTGGACAAACGGAAAACCCGTGAAGATCTTCAATATATCAATGATAAATTAAATGGTATTATCAGCGAAAATTCTAAAGAGAAGGTGCTGTGCATTACCCATCACCAGGATATTCAAGCCCTTCTGAACACGCTGAATCTTCTTCTGGAACACAAGGATAAAACAGTTTCAGACCATAAAAGATCTCAGGAGTCCATCAGAAAAATGCTTTCCAACATATCGCACGACCTTAAAACTCCCTTAACTGTAATTCTTGGCTGTATTGAAACCATACAGCTGGATAAAACCCTTTCAGACTGTCAGCGTGAAGCGCTTTTAACGCGCACTTATGAGAAGGCCCGTGAGGTGCTTGACCTGATGAATGAATTTTTTGATCTGGCCAGGTTGGAGTCCGATGACCGGGAGATTCCCCTTGAACGGCTTCACATGAACGAAATTGTCCGTAAAAGCATTCTTTCCTTTTATGATTTACTGAATACCAGGGGTGTAACGGTAGAGTTTGAAATTCCGGATGAAGCCATCTTCGTGCTTGGAAACGAGGAAGCCATGAGCCGTGTTTTACAAAACCTTATTTCAAACGCCATTACCCATGGTGCAGACGGCCATTATCTCGGTGTGACGCTGCGTTCTGACGACCTGCAGGTATATCTGGAGGTAACCGACAAGGGAAAAGGGATTGAGGAGATCTATTATGACAGGATCTTTGAACGCATGTATACCCTGGAGGATTCCAGAAACAAGCAGTATCAGGGCAGCGGGCTGGGCCTGACAATCACCCGCAGGCTGGTTGAAAGAATGAATGGAAGGATTACGCTTCAAAGCAGGCCCTTCGAGAAAACTACTTTTTTCCTGCAGTTCAATAGACTGAACTACTGATTCCCTGGGAGCATTTCCAACCCAAGCCTTCATAAAGAGTTTCCTGAATAACCGCTGCAGCTATTTCAAAACCTTGGCAGCAGTTTAATTTCAGACAGCCCGGTTTACAAAGTTAAGAAACATGTAAGGATTGGTTCACAAAAAAGATAATTCCATTATTTATACTAAAACCAGTGAGAAAACCGAAAGGGGAAAAACGCATGGATTATGTTGTCCAGACAAACAACCTGACAAAGCATTTTGGCAGTACCGAAGCGGTATCCCGGGTGAATCTGCACCTGAAGCCGGGTGAAATCTACGGCTTTCTGGGGCCTAATGGCGCTGGTAAAACCACCGTGATGAAACTGATTTCCAATCTGCTGAAGCCAACCGAAGGTGACATCGAGATATTCGGTGAAAAACTGAAAGACACTTCCTATGAAATCCTGAAAAGAATGGGGACAATCATAGAGGTTCCTGTTTTTTATGAAAGAATGACCGGAAGGGAAAACCTTGAAATGCATTGCACCTATATGGGATATCATGACAAGAAAGCGGTAGACAATGCATTTGAACTGGTGAACCTGAGCAAGGCCGGAAGCAAGGCTGTGAAGGAATATTCACTGGGAATGAAACAGAGGCTCGGTATTGCCAGGGCTATCTGCACAAAACCCGAACTGCTTCTGCTGGATGAGCCCGTGAATGGTCTTGATCCCATTGGAATCAAGGAAATTCGCAGCCTGTTCAGAATGCTTGCAAAGGAATACGGCATCACCATTCTCATCTCAAGCCACATTCTGGCAGAGGTGGAACAAATCGCAGACACGATAGGCGTTATCAATCAGGGCAGGCTTATCCGGGAGGTTCCCATGGAACAAATCCGTAAGGAGCAATCCGATTACATTGATCTTACTGTCGACGATACGAAAAAAGCAGCGCTGGTCATCGTAAACCAGCTTAATATTTCCAATTTCAAAGTGATCGACTCCGCGCAACTGCGAATTTACAGCTTTGATATTCCCCAGAGTGAAATTGCGAAAGCGCTGATAGAAAATGAAGTGGCTGTTCATGCAATCAATGTGAAAAACAGCAGCCTGGAGGATTATTTCTTAAAGATTTTGAATGGGGGTGCAGTCATTGCTTGATTTGATGAAGCTTGAAATAAAAAAGCACAGTCTGAAGCGTTATGTTTTTGCTTCTGTGATAACAAACCTTGTCATATTCGGTTTTTTGATTTTACTGATTTTAACCGATAAACCATCTTCGGTACTGTTTCAGGAACTGGAACAAGAGCTGAACTTCAGTGAGCTTATCCCAAACCTGAGTGTGGGTTTTGACATGCTGGACACC
>JAEZBW010000252.1 GCA_023426765.1 Bacillota bacterium | reverse complement strand
GCCTAAATTTCCCTCTTTTCTTAACCGTACTGACAGGCCTTTCTTTTCAACTTCCTGGTCTCCTATAACAAATACTATAGGGATTTTTTCCAGTTCCATATTACGAATCTTTGCCCTCATTTTTTCATCACTTAAGTCAAGTTTAACTCTTAGGCCAATTGTTTTAAGTTTTTTCGAAAGATCCTTACAATAATCATAATGGTTGCTGCTGATAGGAACAATACCAATCTGTACTGGTGCATACCATAGTGGAAAATCTCCGTTATAGTGCTCAATAAGCATCGCAAAGAATCTTTCCAGGCTCCCAAATAATGCTCTGTGTACCATCATTGGAGTATGCTTTGCTCCATCTGTTCCGATATAATTCATATTAAATCTTTCCGGGAGATTGAAGTCAAATTGAATTGTACTACATTGCCATTCCCTACCTAAAGCGTCCCGAAGCTTTAAATCTATCTTTGGCCCATAGAAAGCTCCTCCACCTTCATCAATATCATACTCCAGACCGGCTTCAACTACAGCATTCTTCAGTGATTCAATAGCATTATTCCAGTCTTTATCATCTCCTATCGATTTTTTTTCAGGCTTTGTTGCTACATATGCCTTAAAGTCATTGAGTCCAAATGATTTTAGAATATACAATGAGAATTTTAACGCATTGGCAATCTCATCATAAATCTGATCCGGTGTGCAAATAATGTGTGCGTCATCTTGTGTAAAACCTCTGACTCTGCTAAGACCCTGAAGTGTTCCTGAAAGCTCATACCTATATACTGCTGCATATTCAGCATAACGGGCGGGTAAATCCTTGTAAGACCTCAACGAACTATTATATATCATCACATGAAAAGGACAACTCATCGGCTTAAGGTAGTATTCTTCATTGTCAATTTCTATGGGGTTGTACATTGACTCCTTATAAAACTGAAGGTGACCCGATGTTTGCCATAGTTCTGAACGGCCTATATGAGGTGTGTAAACCCAGTCGTATCCATTAAGGATATGTGCAGTTTGACTGAATTTCTCCAGAAGGTATCTAATCATTGCACCTTTAGGATGCCACAGAACAAGCCCCTGCCCAATATCCTGAGCAGAACTGAAAAGGTCAAGCTGCATACCGAGCGTTCTATGGTCCCGTCTGCTTGCTTCATCAATCCTATTAATGTGGGCTTTTAATTCATCAGGCTTTTCCCATGCTGTTCCATATATTCTCTGAAGCATGGGGTTTTCAGCATCACCCTTCCAATATGCCCCTGAAAAACGCATCAACTTGAATGCTTTTAAATTCAGTTCTTTTAATGAAGCTACGTAAGGTCCTTTGCACAGATCAGTAAAGTCTCCGATCCTGCATATGCTTACATTGGAGTTCTCAGGTTTTTGCACTAATTCATTTATTAGCTCAAGTTTATATGGTTGGTCACTAAAAAATTGACGGGCTTCATCAAAACTAATAGATTCAGTTAGGATTTGATGCCCATTATTAATAATATCTCTGATTTTTTCTTCTATTTGTTTCAAGTCTTCAGGGACCAGGGATCTAGGTAATTCGAAGTCATAATAGAAGCCATCTTCAGTAACAGATTCGATTCCAAATCTAACTTCATCAAATATTTGCTTAACAGCACAGGCCATAACATGAGCCATAGTAAGCCTTATTTTATATAATTTTTCATTTTCATTATTATTCATATATCATCCCTACCTTATCATTATTTTTGTTTCATGACAGAGTAGCGACGGGTTATGCTTCCTGAGCAATCTGAGATGCATATGATATTATCATCATAAGTAAGACATACAGAAATATATAACATTTTTCTCATAGCCAATTACACCACCTTCCGCGCAAAATAAAAACTCCCATCCTTAACAGGGATGAGAGTTAACTCACACGGTTCCACCCAAATTACAGCTATAGTGATAAAATTAGCTGTCACTCATTATGATTATAACGGAATCACCGGTTATACTTACTGGAAATTCAGTTAACTGTTCAAAGGTGGTCTTCAATTTTCCATATTTAGAAGTGCTCTCAGCCGTTGACACTTCATCTCTTATAAACTGGGCAAAATCTACTCGTCCTCATCATCACATTTACGATATTTTTTAGTATTATACCAGACATACCTTGTATATGTAAAGAAATTTTTTCCAGAAACCATTTCCTTTTTAGTTTTAGTTTTAGTTTTTAATTTGAACAGTTTTGAAAAGATGGTTTTTCACGATTTTGAAACATTGCAGGAACACATGCAAGTTATGCTTGACAAGTCCAAGCTTACTATGTAATAATATTCCAAAATGGTGAGTGTGCATAAGAGCCAGATGCTTGAGCTGCATAGGGGCACCGAAGCCCTACACGTGGAATGATACCCCGCGGAGTCACTTAACAAGTGATTCTGCGGGGTTTTTTGCATCTAAATGGATATGCAGGTTAATGTGCAACAGTGGATTAGTGTAATAATGAAAGTATGGAAAAGTAAGATAGGGGGATTTCAATGCCGGGATCGATGATACATTTACTCATGGCACATAAGGTCAACTCGCAAGGGAGTACATTGTTTTATATAGGAAATCTTGCCCCCGACGCAGTGACAAACTGGAAGGATAAAGATATTACTCATTTCCGGAATCTTCCGGACAGAAGTGAAGCGCTGGAAACTCTTGCCCGTCAAACATCACCGTCAGACGAGTTTGCTGAAGGTGTTCTGCTGCATTTGTATATGGACTGGCGATGGGATACTCTTGCAAGAGATGAGTTTATTAAAAAAATTGATGGTGATTGGTTTGCAAAATACCGTGAAGAATTAAGCTTTGCAGGTGGTTATGCATTTCACCATACTGATTGGGCGAAAGACATATGGGAGCAAATGGAATTGTTTGATGCCTCCAAATATGGCAAAATCCCTGGTGCAACGACTGAGGAGTTAAAAGATTTCATCAGCCGTAACAATAAGTGGCACAACGATAACAATACAGAAGCTTCAACCGCTTTTACACCGGAGTTTATTGATGAGTTTATCAGTAGAATCACTGATGAATATACCCAGTGGAAAATCCTGCAGGAAATCGCTTATTATAACTCTCAGCCGGTTGTTTTTGATGGATTTATTGATATACCGGACCTGACTGATGGTGAAATAGAGCTTGTCTGTATTGGCAAAAAGGCTGCTATTCCTGAAAAGAAATGGGTTCCGGCTTATGAGTTTGAAATACGCCGTAATAGTGGGCGTGTCGGTGAGATCAGTCTACGTATTGGCTATACAGATGGTCTGTATTATGGTGGTCAAATCGGCTACGGTGTTGATGAACAGCATCGCGGAAGTGGTTATGCCGAAAAAGCCTGCCGCCTTCTTGCACCGGTCATTCGGGCTCATGGAATGAAAAAAGTATTGATTACCAACAACCATACCAACACCGCATCCAAGCGAACTTGTGAAAAGCTTGGGGCAAAGCTCATCCGAATAGCTCCCCTGCCAGAGTGGCATGACCTTTACAAAGAAGGTCAGCGGTTTGAGAATATTTTCGAGTGGAACATAGATTAAATAAAATCAATGCATTAAGGCAGGTGAATATCATGAAGGAACTCAAGGGGCAAACAGTTCTGTTAAGGGAGATAAAAGAAAGTGATATAGATGACAGATATGTTCTTGGAAAAAATGATGAATTTGTCTATATGTGTGGTGGAGACCGGAATGGAAAAACGCTCTTTCCTGAACGTGAACATTGGGTGGCCTGGTATGAAAGTTTTATGAAAAACGAGTGTGCTTGGATCATTGAATATAATGGTAAATGTATTGGCAGTGCAAGACTGCATCATATTTCAAGGACTGACCGTAGTGCAACTTATGCCATCGGAATATTTGATGTTTCTCTGCTTTCCAAAGGTATAGGGAGTGAGGTTACAAAGCTTATCCTGAAGTATGCTTTTAAGGAAATGAAGCTGCACAGGGTTGACTTAAAGGTGCTAGAGTATAATAAACGTGCCATCCGCTGCTATGAAAAATGCGACTTTAAGATAGATGGGATATTGAGGGACAGCGCATTTATTGAAGGGAATTTCCATTCCGACATTATTATGAGTATCCTGGAGGACGAGTGGGAAAGGAATAACGAAAGTGAGGTCTGATTGATATATGAAAGCTAAAATATTGTATGATCGTTTGGAAAATGATTTTATTTTCAGTGAGTTATCAGACGTATGGGCAAAATACATGGTACCTGTATATGATTTTTTATCAGAAAACTTCAAAGTTAGAAGCATGGGATTGGTTTGTGATTTTGCAGAGGAAATCACAAAGGTTTATTCTGCTGTATTCCCAACAGACGAAGTATTAAAGCAAATCATTGACAGTGGAACAACAGATGCCATGCTGTTTTTGCATCACCCGTCTATCTGGGATATTCGGTCGAATCCGACATTTAAACAGATGAATCCCTTATTAGTCAAAAAGCTTCAAGAACGCAGAGTATCAATATATAACCTACATGTGCCATTAGACAATTATAGCGACTACTCTACAAGTAAAACGTTAGCTGATGCATTAAATATAGAATTTGTTAAACCGTTTGCCCAGTATCGTGGCGGATTGGCAGGTATTATAGGAAAAACTAAATGCAAAACGGTTGAAGAGTTAAACACTATTTTTTCAAAAGCAGTCGGACATAGCACAAAGCTTTACTTTTATGGAGACAGTATTATTGATGGCAATATTGGTATTGTAGCTGGCGGTGGAAATACAATGGAAACTGTTACCGAGCTTCTTGATAACAATGTGAAGGTATTAATAAGCGGAATAACAGTTAATAACGACATATCTTCGGAAGCGCACAGATGTGAAAAGGTAAATAGAATAAACGTTTTGGGAGGAACCCATTACTCTACGGAAAAGTTTGCTTGTATAAAAATATGCAGTTACTTTGAAAGTTTAGACCTTGAGTCTGAATATATGCATGGAGAGCCGATTCTGGAAGATATGTAATCATAACACGAGGACATATCACATTTAGGTAAGGAGGATGCATATGAAATGTTTTACATATACTAAGATGAAAACCGGGCAAGAACAGCTTGTGTCGGATATGGTTTGGGAGGTGTTTGAAGAGTTTGTTGCACCCGGGTACTCACCTGAAGGAATTGAAACCTTCAGATGCTTTATCCATGTAGATGAGCTAAAAAAAGCAACAGAGTCCGGTAAATTTTTTACAATTTGCTGCTGGGATGAGAAGACTTTGGCTGGAAGCATTACTATAAGGGATGGCAATCACATAAGTCTTTTATTTGTAAAGAAGGATTACCATCAACAGGGCATTGCAAAAGAACTGTTTAACAAAGCACTCAAAAAATGCAATGAACTCAAACCTGATTTCACTGAGATAACTGTAAACTCATCGCCGTATGCTGTTGACATTTACAAAAGGCTTGGATTTAACGCGGTTTGTGAACAGACAACTCAGAATGGCATTACTTATATACCGATGAGGAAGCAATTAGATGTGAATATTTTGATTCATGAAATGCAGATAAGTACTTATGATGAAATTTATCAGCTTTGGAGCAATACTCCTGAAATGGGTTTGAGTGATGCCGATACGCATGAAAATATTCATAGGTTTCTGCTTAGGAATAAGGGATTAAGCTTTGTCTGCCGGCATGAAGATAGGATAACTGGAACTATACTGTGTGGCCATGACGGTCGAAGAGGATATATTTATCATGTTACTGTAGCAGAGAAATATAGGGGAAGAGGCATCGGTCAAATGCTTGTTGATAAAAGTCTTCAGAAACTGAAGGAGGAAGGGATTAATAAATGCCATCTGTTCGTTTTTAGCGATAATGTAGTTGGTAATGCCTTCTGGAATGCGAAAGGTTGGACTAAAAGAGAAGATATATTTGTTTATTCAAAAACCATTTAGGATGATGTTAAGGATGAAAGGGGCCAAGGTGCATGATTGAAATAAAAGAGACTGCTTCTATAGATGGAGAGATTGAGTATAAGGAAAACACTTTAACTGTTGAAGATTTTCAGGAGTTAAGGACTGCTGTAGGGTGGTTCAAGGCCCATCCGCTACTGGCAGAACGGTCTGTTAATGGAACATTATATTCCGCTTGTGCATATGCGGAGGGAAAGACAGTGGGAATGGCCAGAGTAATTGGCGATGGCGGAATGACTCTATATGTTCAGGATGTCATTGTCCACCCTAAATACCAGGGGCAGGGGATTGGTAAGAAGCTTATGGAATTTGTTATGAACTATATCAAGTCTTCTGCTCCGGAAGGAAGCATATTACAGGTCAGTCTTATGGCATCAAAGGGAAAAGAAGCTTTTTATGAAAGGTTCGGTTTTATTTCAAGGCCAAATGAGAAGCAAGGTGCTGGTATGCAGCAGCGAATATGTATTGGAAAGGCGGAGGAATAAAGTCATGGTAGAAAATAAAGAGTTAAATAACTTAAATATCATACAAATAGATGGAAAACATTTATGTGATTTGAACAAACCAAACCAGCCTTTTCCGGTCTTTGGCAGGCTGGTACCGACTTTTGCTAAAGGAGAGTGGACTTGGACGGAGGAACTCGTGGAAACACCTTATGAAAAGCAATACCCCGATGACGAACTGGACTATAGTGAATACATAGGTAATCCAGATAAAATTATCTTTATGGCTTACGTGGACAATCAGTGTTTGGGACAGATAAGGTTAAGGCGTAATTGGAACAAGTACTGCTACATTGAAGATATTGCTGTCGGGAGAGTATACCGGGGAATGGGATTGGGAAGAAAATTGATTAACATAGCTATCCAATGGGCGAAGGATAGTAGAATGCCCGGGTTAATGTTAGAAACTCAGGATATTAACCTTGCAGCCTGCAGGTTTTACTATCGGTGTGGGTTTGTTCTAGGAGCAGTGGATACCATGCTATACAGGAATTGTATAAACTGTGATGAAAAGGCATTGTTCTGGTATATGCAGTTTCAATGAAGTGTGATGTATTTGGAGTATTAAGGAGTAATACCTATAGTAAGAAGTGAATATATAATTTCAAGCATTTTTGCTCTTTTAGTTTGAGATATCTTTATACATAATTAAAGTCGGTCATTTTAAATTTCGTAAAGACCGACTTGGGTAATTCAGTAATTGTTAATGATTTATATTTCATAGATTCATTTTTCCTCCCAAGGAGGAAGTACATCCAAAAGATTCAGTATGATTTTTTGATCTATTATACTTCTTTTACTCAACTTACAAACAAGATCGAACATGACGGAAGTATCTTTATTTTCAAATTCAGGGCTTAAAAACCTGAATAATTCCTCAATCGAGATATTTAAAGCTTCTGTTACCTTCTCCAGGCTGTGAATAGTAGCTC
>JAEZBW010000088.1 GCA_023426765.1 Bacillota bacterium | reverse complement strand
CCTTATCTCTCTTATAAGGTGAAGGGCTTAAGCCCGAAGGAATCCCTCGCCAATGTTAAGATTCTATTACAGAACGTTCAGAAATTGCAGTCGCAGGAATAATTGATTATAATAGGCTTGAATTGTTCTGTTACTGTACGGTATTGCCGTTGCAGTGTTGAAGGTGGATAAAATCATGAAGAAAATTCTTGCCATTGTGCTTGTTGTGATCCTGGCGGCAGGTGCAGGCTGCTTTATTTGGGAATCGCAAAGTTATGTTGCCAGAGTAGGAAATAAGAAAATCGAAAACCATGAATACATGTTTTTCCTCCGTGCCCAGAAAATAACCACCGAATCCGAGGCAGGCGTTTCAAATGCCCAGGAAGTCAGGGAACTGTGGGAAACATTGGTGGAAGGCGAAGATCCGAAGACCATCGTCATGAATCAGGCGCTTGAAAACGCAAAAGAATTCAAGGTACAGCTGATCAGGGCCGATCAGGATAAGTTCAGATTATCCGACAAGGAAAGAAAAGAGATCCTGAATTATCTGAACACTTCTCTTCAAAACAGTGAGAATGTCCAATATGTCAGGAACGACCTTGGCCTCACGCTGGCGCAATTCAGGGATATGATGCTGAAATCCGAGCTTGTGAACCGGTATGCCTATGATTATATGCAGCGGAACCGGGATGCCGTTGCAGTTACCGACGATGAAGTTTTGGCATATTATCAGGAAAACCGGGACACCATTGATGAAGTAACGGTAAGCCACCTGTTCCTCTCCACAGAACAGGAAGGCATGACCGACGCGCAAAAACAGGAAAAGAGGCAGTTGGCCGAAAATCTGCACCAGCGGATTGAACAGGGTGAAAACATGGCAGCCCTGATCCGGGATTATTCCGAAGATGGTTCCACAAAGGAGAGTGAAGGTTTATATACGTTCACCTATATCGAACTGGATGCACTGGAATATACCGAAGCATTCGGTGACTGGGCTTTCAGTGCGGAAATCGGAGATCTGGAGCTGATTGAAAGCCCATACGGCTTTCATATCGTAAAGCTGGAAGACAAAAAAGACCTTGATGATAGAAGGGAACTGATCAAAAGCACGATTCAATCCCATAAGCTAAACGAGTTTTATTACAACCAGGTCCAGGAATGGAACAAGGATCCGCAATTCAATCTGGTTAAAAATGAAAGGGTATTGAATCGGATCACACAGAAAAGCTTTCCAGAAAAATAACGAGGCCTGTGTCAATCGCTTCCAACAGCATATACCGTATAAATAAAAAGCCTGCCAAATGTGCAGACTTTTTTGTATGCCGGTACTTTGGCACCGGGAGACTGCTTGGGAAGCTCATTCCTTCATGAAAAGCTGTTCGAAGCCGGTTCCGGGGAAAATGCCCGGATAAATTCTTCCGTGTACGAATTAATTTTTCCAGGACGGCTTCGGAAAACCATTCGCTATAGCAGATGTTTCATGTGTAAATCATTCCATGCCGACTCTCTGAACCACCTTCTGGTTGTAAACTTTTATATTGGTATGTTTGCATAAAAACAACAGAGACAAATCATAATAAGAAGGAAAGATTTCTTCAGGTTGAAAGGAGGCATTTGACCTTGAAAGCGACAGGCATCGTAAGACGAATTGATGATTTGGGACGTGTGGTAATACCAAAGGAAATCAGACGGACACTGCGTATTCGGGAAGGAGATCCATTAGAAATATTTACAGACCGTGAAGGCGAGGTTATCCTGAAAAAATATTCACCCATCGGTGAGTTGGGGGATTTTGCCACGGAATATGCGGAATCCCTGCATAACACCAGCGGTCATATCATCTGTGTGGCGGACCGGGATTCCATTATAGCGGTATCCGGCGCTTCCAAAAAGGAATTTCTCGAAAAGCAGCTGAGCAATGAACTTGAAAAAATCATGGAATCCAAAAATACCTTTTTAGCACCCTCTTCCGAGGCTGCGAAAATAACCATTCTAAGCGACGATAACAGTGAAAAATATACCTCGCAAATCATTACACCCATTATTTCTGAAGGAGACCCCATCGGTGCCATCATGTTTTTGTCCACAGACCCCAAAACAAAAATGGGAGATGTGGAGGCAAAGCTTGCGCAATCCGCTGCAACATTTTTAGGAAAACATATGGAACAATAAATGGAGCGAAGTCATGCTCCGGTTTGAAAAGGAAGCCGTACCGGCTTCCTTTGTTATAATTATTCCCACTTGAAACCCGGGGAAGAATCAAGTATAATGGTTTTTATCGTGCTAGATGGGGAGGTAGCGGTGCCCTGTACCCGCAACCCGCTATAGCGGGGTTGAATTCCTGCCCGAGGCATATAGCTGTAGAATCAGGGCCTTGATTTGAAGACAATGAAGATTGGGTCTTGCGCAATTCAAGGCTGTGAACCCCGTCAGATCCGGAAGGAAGCAGCGGTAAGCAGTTATCTGGATGTGCCGCAGGAGCGCCTGGTCCGAGTCTTCTGTCAATGTACCGTCCGTAGTTGTATGTCGACGGCAGGTGCACGATTAAACATGAACATTCCGGAACCCGTTTGCATGAATTTGTGGACGGGTTTTTATATGATTTTTTTCACCTTTCCCGTAAATATTTTTCCAAAACGAAAAATAATTTGAAAATCGTGTTACAAGCCGCGCAAACACGGGCAAATAACATCTGTATAGCCATGTGGTTTTAGTTTTTCACGTAAGAAAATACAAACATCGACGAAGCAACAGATACTTCAAAATTGTCTGCCAGGCTGGAAACAACAATCCATTTCAAAGCCGAAAATAACAGGGCGGTCATGGAATATCTGCAGGATGCATTCTGCGATGAGGGTAAACTCAAAAGAAAAAAAACTCGATATAGGGAATGAAGTACAGCGAAGAAAAAAATCGATGGTTGCTGTTGGGCGGGAATTTTTTGATGCAAAAAAAGAACAATGGGGCTTTTTATATTTGGTGTGCGCCTGTTCTCATATTCACAGCATTATGGGTTCTATTGACCGTTCTTTTCAACAGGCCGCAGTTTCTTGCGCTTTTCACCCGCCCGATCCTTGTCAGCCTGCTCACCTCCATTCTCATCACAGGTGTTTGTATCGGTTTGTTCTGTTTCTATGTGCTTTCAAAGGAGTTAACGCAATCCATTCAATACATCCGGGAAATAAAAACCGGGAAGTATCAGCCCACGAAGAAAAGTAAAACGCTTTTCCCGGTTATCAATCATATCAACAGCGCCATACAGGATATTGCAGATGAGCAAAAACAGCAGCTGATTAACTTGAATCAGCGAACGGCCGAGCTGGATGAGAAAAACACTGAACTGAACGATGCCTATATGCAGATGGAATCATCCTATGGCCAGCTGCAGGCAGCATTGGAGCAATTAAATGAATCGGAGCAGCGGTATCATTCCCTGGTGCGGAATATGCCCGATATTGTACTTACATTGGATGATGAAGGCATTATTACTTACGCCAGCAGGGCATGTAATGAAATCCTGAAATTCAGACGGCATGATATTGTCGGAAAACCATTTCAGTTCATTCTCTCCCCCGATGAGACCATCTCCTTTAATTTCCGCGAACTGAAACAGGATGTCAAAATTAAAGGTGAACTCCGGTTGAATATCCCCCTGAGAAAGAAAGACAACTTAAGGATTGAGACCGAAATTAAGTTTACACCGGTGTTGGATTCCGGCCGGGAAAGCAGCTTTCAGGCCATCATCCGCGATGTGACCGAGCAAAAACGCATGGAATCCGTCCTGATAGAGACCAACCACAGGCTTGAGATTTTGAATGGACTCAGCCACAGGCTGGCATCCACGCTGGAGCTGGCAGAGATATATAAAACCTGCGTCAGCACGGTCACCGACAGACTGAGGTTTTACGGCTGTATTTACTTCATGATAGAGAAGAATGAACGTTTTTACAGAATCATGGAGCATGCGGGCGAGTATTTTCAAACAAAGGAAAACATCGAGCAATTCGCATTCATACACCGCAATAACGAGCTTTTACTGGACACAGAGGCCAATGGCGTCATTCTGACGTATAACCAGGTTCAGCAGACTTTGATCATTAAACGATCCGGGACCGAGCCTCCTGAGAAATACAGGGAAGCTTATCTGCAGGAGCTTCGTGTTGGCGGTCAGCTTGCCGGACTGATCCTGGTCATTTCCCGTAATTCCTTCCTGCAGGAAGAGGCGGACATTCTCCGTTCCATCGGGAATACCACGGCAGTAGCCGTTGAAAACGCCATGCTTTTGCTTGAATCCAGGAACAGCTATGTGCAGACCATCGACGCGCTCATTGCTGCCATCGAGGCAAAGGATCAGTATACCCGGGGCCATTCACAGCGAGTATCGGGCCTGGCGGTTCAGATCGCAAGAAAGATGGGGATGTCCCGGCAACAGGCTGAGGAGCTTCGTATTGCGGGAATTCTGCATGACATCGGGAAAATAGGAATCAGCGACAGCATCCTTCAGAAAAGAGGCCCGCTGACAAAGGAAGAATACGAAGAAATTAAAAAGCATCCGGCCATCAGCAATAAAATCCTGTATCCCATCGGCCTTTCGGACCGCATTTTAAAGGCTATCGCGTTTCATCATGAGAGGTTTGACGGAAGGGGGTATCCCTTCGGTCTGACCAATGAAAGCCTTGGCGTTGAACCGCAGATCATCGCCGTTGCAGATGCCTTTGACGCAATGACCTCCTCAAGGCCATACAGGGAGCCGCTTTCATTGAGTTCAGCCCTTCGTGAGCTGGAAAACAACAAGGGGACGCAATTTCATCCGCAGAT
>JAEZBW010000054.1 GCA_023426765.1 Bacillota bacterium | reverse complement strand
GCGTTACCTTAGCTACTCTCAAAAAAAAGAGGAATTTGCGAGAGAATTTGCAGAGACAATTTTAATGAAAAAAGATGAGGAAATTGAAACCGAAAGCGTTGAGTTTAACAAGCAGTTTCAAATTTTCGGAAAAGACGGACATATTGCGTTTTATGTGCTGACGCCTAATTTTATGGAATACCTGCAAGCTGCCGACAAAAAGGCGCAAGGAACTACCTTACTGCGCTTTGAACATAACTCGGTAACTATAGCTGTGCATAATGAGCACAACTTTTTTGAATCAAACAGCGGTGGGCGGCGCGGTACTGTCGAAGCTATGCGGCGTGCATGGCGTGCTGAGTTGAAGTACCTGACTGATATTTTGGATGAACTTTTGCAAAACGATTATCTATTCAAAAAATAAAAAATCGAAGTTAGGAGGGATATATCATGGAGAAAAAACAAAGCAAAATTCCCGGTATCCTGTTAATTGCCGGGAGTATACTCGGTCTTTTATTCTGGCTTGCAGCGCTTTTCTTCGCTTTCTTTCTGGGCGGAAGCCCCGGTCCGGGTTATGAGCGCTCCATGCCGCTTAACAGCGTCGCCGTCATGTGGTTTGGTGTTGTCGGCGTCGCGGTCGGCTTGGCGGCGGGAGTTAAGTCTCTGCGCGCCGCCAACGCGGCGGCAAGGGTCATGATAATCATAGCAGGACTGCTCGGTGTCGCCGGGAGCGTTTCGTTCTTTCTGGCTGACCTACCGGGGGTCGGGATTATCGTTATGACAATAGGCGTCGTATATTCGGCTTTCTGCTTTCTCTTGATGCGAAAACCAAACCAAACAAAATAGGAACGGAGTGTGAGATCAGTGCTTATACCTATAATTATTCTTGCGCTTATTGTTGTTATTCCCGTCTCTTGGATAATCAGCACGGGCAACAAATTTCGCATAACGATTGTAAAAATCGATGAAAGTGAATCCGGCATCGACGTAGCGTTAACCAAGCGTTATGACACGCTGACCAAAATGCTGGAGGTCTGCCGTCAGTATGCCGCCCATGAGGTGGAAACCTTTGAAAAAATCATTGGGTTGCGCCGGGGTATGACAATGGCGGAGCGCAGCGAGGCCAATGCGCAGATGGACGAGATGGCCGCAAAACTTAACATCGTAGCGGAGCAGTACCCTCAGTTGCGGTCTGCCGAGGTGTTCAGCGATTTGCAAGACGGCATCCGCGATGCTGAAGCCCATTTGCAAGCGGCGCGGAGGTTTTACAACTCCAACGTGTCATCATTCAATCAACTGCTCGTGACATTCCCCGCAAGTATTATCGGCAAAAAATACTCCCCTCGCGAGTTCTTTGCATCCGAGGAGCAAAAGCGGTCTGATGTGTCGATGAAATTATAAACCAAAGGAGAGCGACTTATCGGGATTGCGATCATCATGTACGGTCTCTGCGATTGGGCAATTTTTACTTAGGGGGTGGAGAAAATGCAGTTATGGATGGCGGGTGTGTTGTTTGTAATAGTCGCGGCGGTTCTTCTGATATTGATTGCACTCATCCGGCGCAAAGGTAAAAAAATATGGACAATTGCGGCGATTGCCGTCTCCGGCGCGGTTTTGCTGGCTGTACTGATTTATGTCGCGCTGGCGTTCATTTTCCTTGAAGCTGCAAGCAATCAGCCGCCCGATGAGCCGCCGGAAACTTCAGCGGTATTGGCGAGCGCACCGGCAGTCACACAGGCAAGCCCGTCCGCGCCAAGATCCACATCCGTATTTGAAACGCCTACGCCCGAAACGCCGATACCTGCGCCGTTTCTTGAAATACCGTCGGCGATGTCCGACGACTTCGATTTTCCGACTGCCGAGGTTCCGACTCTTTATCCGGACGTGCTGGGGTTGCGGAATGTTCAATATGAGGAACTGCCGACTTTCGGAACGCAGAACGAAGTGACCGCGTTTGTGCTGTACAACTTTTTGAATGGCAAGTTTGATTTTGAACTTTTTCTCAATGAAGAATTTACCGTTGATGAGGGAACGGGATATGGGATTATGAGTAGCGCCTGTGACGCCGCAATGTCCTACTACCTGTTCAGCGCGTATACGGAGTATAACAATTACACCGAGGATCGCGACAGCGAAGACGGTGTGTACAGAAAGCTGACTCTGGTCTATTCCAAGCCTGAATATGATCTTGAGGCAAGGGCGGAGGCGCTTGAGTTCGTGATGAAAAATCCCGTACCAATTGGCGGCTTTAAGGATTTTGAAAGTGAAAAGGCATACGCCCGCAAGATACACGATTTTATCGCGAAGAAAATCATCTATTCGCCTATTGGCTATGATATTGAAAGCGTGTTCGGAATGGGAAAATACAAGGAGCTTCAAGAAGCATATAACGCGCTGGCAGAGAGCGAAACCGAAGCCGTTTGCGCCGGGTACGCAAGAGCGTTCGCGCTCATCGCGCAGTACGCTGGCATAAACGCAGCTTGGGTTTATGGCAACGAAACCGAAACGAGCAGCCACGCGTGGAACGTCATCTATCCCTGCGACGGAAGCGAACCCGTGCTGGTGGACGTAACTTGGGACGACACCGAGAGCGACGATTCGCCTGAGCAGGAGTATGTGAGCGACAGATGGTTTTATATTCCGCTCAGCGAAGAATACGAACATATGGCGGCGGATTGCTTTGTCGAATTTTTGCGGTTCATAAACAAGGGATGACGCTCCAATAACAGGAGGCACTAAGTGAAAATGATACAGAAAACCCTTTCAATTCTTTTGTTTGCAATCTTCGCGCTCGCTTTCACGTCCTGCGAAAAAAAGCCCGAGCGCGCATATTATTATCCCGCGCCTTATAGTGAAACCGCGCAAGGAGATATTGGCGGCAACAGTACCCCTATATACTGCAACATGCGTATAACAATGGTATACGCTTTACACGCGGCGAGATGCTTTACACAACAGAAAGCGGCGACTGGATGATGGATTAATGGAAAAACATGGCGATAAACTGGTATCAGCGCAATAACAGCAAGGCATCCGCGATTCGTAAACAGGGGCTGACTGACATCCCAATAACAATTAAGGAGGAAACATTTTGAAAACAAATATTCTGAAACGCCGCACCCTGACCATTCCCATCGCGCTATTGCTGGCGTTTATTATGTTATTCACATTTACCGCCTGTAACAGGAATAATACCGATGGCGAAAACGCACCCGGCACGGCGACAACTGACGCGGGTAC
>JAEZBW010000052.1 GCA_023426765.1 Bacillota bacterium | reverse complement strand
GGCCTCCCCCCTGGCGACGCGGCTTGGCCTAAATTCGGCCATCGACATCGAACAGACGTGAGGAACCCATGGCAGACACCATCTACCAAGGCGACGTCGGCCTGGAAATCCTGGTCGACTGCGGCCGGGACCTGACCGGCGCGGCCAGTCCCACCCTTCGCGTGCGCCTGCCCTCGGGCGCGACGCGCTCCTGGCCGGCGGCCGTGGCCGGCTCGGGCCAGGACGCCGCCAAACTGCGCTACGTCACCCGACCCGGCGATCTGGCCGAGGCCGGCGTCTATAAACTCCAGGCCACGCTGACGCTTGGCGACTGGTCCGGCGGCGGCCGGACGGCCAGCTTCACGGTGCGGCCGCAGTTCTCGTGAGGCAGCCATGACCACTCCCGTTTACGATACCGTGGCCTATGTGGCCGCCAACCAGCTTGCCGTGTCCAACGTGGCCGGGGATTCCTTTGTCGCGGAATTCGCGCCCGGCCTGCGCCTGCGGGCCGACTGCGGAACCGACGGCGTGCGACTGGGCACGGTGGCGGCCGCCAGCTTTGATGCCGCGACCGGCCGCACCGTGGTCACGACGACCATGGACGGCGGCGCGGCGCTGACGGCCAATCTGGCCGCGGTGCTTCACGGCAACGACCTGCCCGAGTCCCTGTGCGCCCATGCGACGCTCCACGCCCTTGGCGGCCGCGACGCCCTGCCCGCCGCGTCTACGGGCGTTTCGGGGCTGGTGTCCCTGGCCAGCACGGCCGAAACCCAGGCCGGCGCGAGCGCGGCCAAGGCCGTGACCCCGGCCGGGCTGGCCGCCTCGGCCAAGGGGCTCATCGCCGCCAACACGACCATTTACGTGGCGACCACCGGCAGCGACGTCACGGGCACGGGCGCTTCCGGCGCGCCTTACGCCTCCATCGCCAGGGCGCTCTCCAGCATCGCGGGCAAGCTCATCGCCTCGGGCGCGACCGTGACCATCCAGGTCGCCGATGGCACGTACACCATCAACAGCGCCATCGTCATTGATCATCCGGACGCCGACAAAGTCAAAATCCTCGGGAACACTTCGTCTGGACAGGCTCTTTCAGTCGCCAGCATCGACACTGCTTCCAAAAAATTTGTTGTATCCGGGGACTACACCGGGACAGTTGGTCTTGCTCCTGGCGACATATTCCAGGTTCTAAACGGAACAACGGCCAATCAAGGGTCTTACTCCGTTGCCAACAGGACCTATACGGGCTCGAATACCGAAATTGTGGTCAACGAAACGATCGCTTCCTCAACTCCGAGCGGCGCGAGCATCACCACACTTCCATCAAATGGTTGCATCTTGTATTTCTCGGGAGGCTCCTACGGATTTTCATTATACAGAGGCATAAACACCATTGACGGACTCAAAATCGTCGGAACGACGACGACAGGATATAGCCCTGCGCTAATTTTCAACAGTTGTCGCGGTGTTTTGGGACCGAAACTCATCGTGACAAACTTTGCCCGTGGCGTGCAGATCGACACCGGCGGCTATGCCGCGATCTATGGCACGTATCACAAGCTAGCCATCGGCGTCATCGCGAACAGAGCCTTTGCCCAACTTTACAGCAAGACGCTCGTATCCAGCTGCGATACTGGCCTATTTGCCTACAAACTCTCCGAGATTACGGCGCCAGCTGCCAACTACATCATGCTCAACGTGGCAACGGCTGCCTCTCCCGCAATCAGCATGACCGTGTCCGGCAACGTCGGCTCGTTCGTCACCCCAAGCGCATAGGAGCCATCGTGTACGTTGTCGTAGATGCATTCTTGACCTCCGTTGCCATCCATGCCGACTCGCAAGACGTCTCCGCCCTCTATCCCGGCTGCCTCATCCTCGCCGTCCCCGACGGCACGCCCGTAGAGATCGGACAGGCCTGGGAGGTGGATTTGGCCGACACCAAAGCCTCGGCCTGCGGCGAGATCGACGCCGAAGCCGAAAAGCGACGCAACGCCGTGCTGACGCCGGGTTCCGGCCAGATGGCCGCCTACCAGGCCAAGGAAACCCAGGCCCGGGCGCTTTTGGCCGACGACACGCCAACCGAAGCCGAATACCCGGACATCTTTGGCGAAATCGGCATCACCGCCGAATCGGCCGGCGAGGTGGCCATGGCCGTGCTGGCGACGGCGGAAAAGTGGCGAACCTACAGCCGGCTGGTGGAGCGCTGCCGGCTGGCCGGGAAACAGGCCGTGGCCGAGGCCGGGAACGTCGCGGCGGTCATCGCGGCCCGGACTGCCGTGGCCTGGCCTTGAAATTTCGGCTTCGCCTTGTACCGAGCCGAAAAAGACGTTAGCCTGTCCGGGCGGCTTCACGGCCGCCCGGACTTTTTTTACCGTCCGCGAGGCGACCATGGACAAACCCCGCATCCTCTTCGTCGACGACGACCCGGAAATCCTGGCCGCCTACGGCCGCGCCCTGCGCAAACGCTACGCCGTGGAAACCGCCGCCGGGCCGGAAGTCGGGCTGGAACGGCTGGCCGCCCTGCCCGACGTGGCCGTGGTGGTCTCGGACCTGCGGATGCCGGGCCTGGACGGCGTGGAGTTCCTGGGCCGGGTCCGGGAGCTTCGCCCGGACGCCGTGCGCATCATCCTCACCGGCTTTGCCGACATCGACGTGGCCATCGCCGCGGTCAACAAAAGCAAAGTCTTCAGCTTCCTGACCAAGCCCTGCCCCGAGGAGGCCCTGGAAGAAGCCCTGGCCGCCGCCCTGCGCCAGCATCAGCTCATCGCCGCCGAAAAGGAGCTCCTGCGCGGCACCGTGCGCGGCACCATCAAGCTCCTGACCAACCTGCTCGAAATGGTCAGCCCCGAGGCTTTCGGCAAGTCGTCGCGGGTCAAGCGCTTGGCCGTGGATCTGGGGGCCTATTTGGGGCTCGCCGAGGCCTGGCGGCTGGAGCTGGCCGCCATGCTCTCCCAGATCGGCTGCGCCGCCATGCCGGCCGAAACCTTGCGCCGGGCCTATCGCGGCGACCCCCTGCCCGGAGACAAGGCCTACGAATTCGCCATGCACCCCAAGATCGCCGCCGAACTCGTGGCCAACATCCCCCGTCTGCGCGAAGTCGCCGAAATCATCGCCTATCAGGAAAAACGCTATGACGGCGGCGGCCTGCCCCCCGACGCCCTGGCCGGGGAGCGCATTCCCCTGGGCGCGCGCATCCTCAAGGTCGCCCTGGATTTCGACACCCTGACCGCCCACTACGGCGAGAAACGGCGCTCGCAAACTCCCGAGGCCGACGCCCTGGCCCGCATGCGCGATCGCGATGGCTGGTACGACCCCGAGGTGCTGGACGCCCTGGAAACCCTGGCCACCCTGCCCGACGGCTTCGAGCCGCGCCTGGCGCCCACCGACGAGCTGGCCGCCGGGATGCTGCTCGACCAGGACGTGGCCGCCCTGGACGGAACCCTGGCCCTGGGCCGGGGTCTGGAGCTCAACGCCGTGTCCATCCGCCGCCTGGCCCGGTTGGACGGCGAACGCGGCGCCAAGGGCCGCTGGAGGGTGCTGGTGCCGCCCCCGGAAAAACTGGCCTTTGCCATGATGCTTGATGGCTAGGTCGGTTTGCGCCTATTAAGGTCAGGCGGCTCGTCAGCCCCGGCCGCGCCGCGGTCTCCATCCCCAACCATCCGGCCCGTGCCGACAGCCCCATGGCAGCAGCCCCGCAACCCCGCAACGACCCGCAAAAGCCCGCAAGCGAGCCTTTTCGCGGCGTCTTTTCCACCCAGACCCAGGCCTTCATCGGCTTCGGGGCGACCAAGCGCAAGGTCAAGCAGAACGTCCAGGTCTATGCCGAGGAGCAGGCCGACGGCTCCTATCTCCTGCGCAGCCTCAACAAGCATTTCATCCCCTCTGGCAAACCCCGCCGGGTGACCCGGGAACAGCTCCTGTCCGAATATCTGCCCGAGCCCGACCTCTACATGAACAAGGTCGTGCCCATGATGCGCCGGGCCAGGCAGTACGCCGACGCCGGCGACGCCCACCGGGACGAGGGCGAGCTCCTGTCGGCCGAGTTCGAATACAAAAACGCCCTACGGGTGGACGAGGAACACATCCGAGCCACCTTCGGCCTGGGACTGACCTACCTCGACCGGGGCGAACTGGAAAACGCCCGACTGGTGTGCCGGCGCATCATCACCCTGGAGGCGGCCTTCGGCGAGGAGCACAAACAC
>JAEZBW010000038.1 GCA_023426765.1 Bacillota bacterium | reverse complement strand
CTGCCAAGGTTGATGGATGCACTGCCTGAGATTATAGAATCAATTATTGACTTCATAACGGACAACCTTCCAGAGATTGTGGAGATGGGCATTAAATTAACCGTCCAACTGGCTGTTGGCCTGATTAAGGCAATCCCGCAATTAGTTGAGAAGCTCCCTCAAATCGTCACTGCCATCATCAACGGTATTGGTCAGGCTGTCACATCTATCGTGGATATCGGGAAAAACATCATCCGGGGCTTATGGGATGGAATCGTCTCCATGGGGGACTGGCTGCGGGAGAAGTTTAACAGCTTTATCGATGGCATCGTAGGCGGTGTGCAGGACCTGTTGGGAATCCATTCTCCTTCGACGGTGTTTGCGGGAATAGGCTCCAACATGGGACAGGGCATCGGCATCGGTTTTCTGGATGCCATGAACGGTGTTGAGCGGGATATGAAGAAAGCGATTCCCACAGACTTTGATATGAATGCAAACTTGAAAGTTGATACTGCTGGTTCAGCTTCACGTTCAGTCATAGAGCATACCGGTGTAATAGAGGTTAGGGGCATCAATAACAAAAATGAACTTGCCGGAGTTGTGGAAATTGTCATGGATCAGTTCCGAAGGGAGGCAAGGCTGAAGTGGTAAGGCTTGAGAGCATTGAAGGAGAAAACCTGAGCAGGGTTTTAAGGGAAGTTTCCCCGATGAAGTATCAGTCCAATAAGCAGGTAAACAAGCTCCTCGATGGCACCTACCATGTCCAGATTATCGGGGAGCCCATGAAAACCATCGATGCGGTGGTGATAGCCAGCTTTATTCAGGCCGAGCGGCTGAACTTCCAGATTGACCAAGGATCCCCGCTGGTCCTGTTCCTTTATAACAAGAAGTACCTTATATATATTAATGAAGCAATTGACTGGAAAAAGCTAAATTATGGAAATGGAGATCCGAGTAAAAGCTTTTGCGAGGGCAAGTTCAGCATGAACATCAAGGAGGAGGCTGAGTTGTGAGAGAAGTAACCTCTTCGATGAATGACAAGCTCAAAAGCAGCCAGCAAACTCCCTCAGCAAAAGCCGATCCCAGGATGAGCGTCAAGGTCAGTAGAGCCAGGTCAACCGTCATAGACTCGGACTATTGGACGGTGGAAACCATCAGAGAAAAACCAAACCTGGGGGATGTGAGTGTTGCACCCCGAAGGTCGAAAGCCTATGGCTCGCCAAATCGGATATATGAAGTTCATGTGGAGGACGGAATTGTCAAAACAGCCATCCGGGAATACCCGGACAAGCTGAAGGTTGGCTGGAAAGAACAGTTTGAAATTGGACCGGGTTCAGCGGTGACCGTCGCCTTTGACGGACGCTGGGAGGAATACCGAAGGACATGGCGGCTGGTGACGGAAGAAAAGCCCTGGATATTCTGGGTGGATGACAGCCAAGTCTTGTGGCGTCAGCTCTGGGATGATGAAAGCACCCGGTTACAGTTGGACACTCAGGTGGTTTATGTAAGAGCCATCCGGGCTTGGAAGAACAGATTCTTCGTAGCACAGGACCATGGAGTTGTAGCGGCATACATCAAGACCGACGGTTCGGTATGGTACCGGAACTACTGTCAGCAGGCGGACGGCAGCCGGATCTGGGAAACAGCAAAGCAGGTCACAGGTTTTGCAGGATCAGCTGTCAGCTTAAATCTGTTCATCACCAATGATTACCGCATGGGATTTGTGATAGAGGATTCACTCAAGCAAATCCACTGGCTGATAACCCCTCGGAACTGGGCGGGTATGGCTATAGAATCGTCAAAGATAGCTGTAACTGCAATCACGAAGGCAGAGATGTTTGAAGTGACATACCGGCATGCGTATACGGACGAAAACATAACCGTGGCAGCTTCAGCGCAAGTGAGCGATTTGCTTTTCGGCAGAACGGACAACTCCATTATTGAAGTGATGAATATGCCGGTGATAAGGCTGAACGAAGAGGAACAACCCTATGAAGATTGGGGCTTCAAGGTAAGGTTCAGGCTCAGGTATGAAACCCAAAACACACCAACAGTTTCCCTGTATGATGTGCTGACATCGGTTGCCATTCCAACCAAGTAAGTTTATAGATATTTTATAGTAATATGTTTCCGATAGTTACATAATGGCTAATAATAATATGTGAAAACTATTTTACAGGTAGATTTATGTTTTGGGGGTTATTATGAAAAGATTATTATGTCTATTTATTATTTTATCATTCATGGCATCAATATATCCAATAACATCATTGGCAAACTCAAGTACCAATCTTGAAATCTATGGCAATAGTAATGGAAATATCGCAAATGGAGGTTTATTAGTTCAAAAAGGTGAATGGATATATTACGTGGAATCAAATGATGGCAATAATATATATAAAATGAACAAAGCAGGAACAATCAAAGAAAAAATAGTAACCGGTAATTGTTCATACATAAATATTAAAGATGATTATATTTATTATTTAGCTACCGATTACATTAAAGGCAAACCATGCAATGTTGTATATCGGGCAAATTTAGATGGCTCAAATATTGATGTTATTTTAGAAACTGGTGAAGATATTTATGACATTGATGCAATTCAGATTACAGGTGATTGGTTGTATTATTCCGGATGGGAGTCGTATTATTTCGGACAAGAAAATCGAAAGATTGGTTGCCTGGCCAGAGTTAATATTCATACCAAGAAGCATGAAACCCTTACATCTCTATGGATAAAAAACTTTCAACTAGAAGGTGAATGGATATACTTTACATGCTCGGAACCGGGCTACACTGGATTGTATAAAATAAAGCAAAATGGCACTGAGTTTCAAACGATATATGACAAACCAAGGTCGGGTCTTGGTTGTTTTGTTGTAAACGATGGTTTTATCTACTTCTCTATATATGGGGAACTGCGGAGAATGGATATTTATGGTCAAAATGATACATTGATAAAAAAAGATGGATATTTTATGTATATAAATGTATATTACGAATGGATTTACTATATTATACCAAATCATCTGGTAAGAGTAAGGTTGGACGGCACTAATGAGGAGACATTGATTAGTGATTTGGTTCTTTCAAGTATTAGTGTATCAAATGATCAGATATATTTTTCAAAAGGTGGTATGTTATATCAAATAGATATAACCGGGAAAAACAAGAAGCGAGTGGTAGATAAACCGATTAACAGTTTTTTGATGGATGTGGATGGCTCGATAATATATAATGCAGAAAAAACAAATGAAACATATAAGATTAAAGATGGAGTGAGAACACTCATACAAAATGACATTTTTATTCCTTTTTATTTCTGGAAGTCAGCATATGAAAACAACTCAATCTATTACAGTAAAGGTGCATTAACTAAATATGACACCTTAACGAGGAAAGAAACACAATTATCTGAGGCAGTAGCTGAGGAGTTGGTTTTGACCAATCAGTATATTGTTTATTCCGACGATTATGGAATCAAGAATATTTTCATGATAAATAAAAATGGAGATGGGAATAAGCTTCTTATTGATAAAGTCGATACTGAATTCATGGTATATGAAAACTGGTTATATTATGGTAGAGATAAAGTTTTGTACAAGTTAAATATTGATACTGGTAAAATTATAAAGTTGCAAGAAGGCGATTTTAATATAATATATGCGGATCAAAATGGTGTCTATGTTATTGAAAACTATACAACCTATTTAGTTAAAAGTCTTGATAACAGTATGATTGAAGTTATTGATGACTATATACATATATTTGATACAAATGAAAAGAATATTTTCTATTCATACGATTACGGGGGAAATGGTATATATTTAATGAATAACTTCAAAGAAAAAGAGAATTGTTGTTTAATTTCAGATGATAGAATCGACGATGCTAGAATTCATGATGATATAATTTACTACATGACAGATGAATTATGTAGCATGAATCCTGATGGGACAAATATAGAAGTGATTGATGCTACGATGCCCGTGAAATTAACAGTGTTTTCAGATGTTCCCGCAGGATATATACATGAAAATGCAATAAGATGGGCTTATGATAATGCAATATCAATCGGTTATGGAGATAAGTTTGGACCAGAAGACAGCCTAACTGAGGCACAGTTTGTTACGATGCTGGCGAGATACGGAAAAGTACCTTACAATCATATACATGAAGGAACGCATTATGCGGATATATTTTATAAAGCACTCGAAGTTTATAATTTGCCCTTAGAAGGTGATACGGATTTACTAGCAAAAGATGAACCCATAAATAGAGGAAGAATTGCACAAATAATTGCTGCTATGTATGGTTTTCAGTATTCCGTTGATGAATCAATAATGTTTATGTATAAGAACAACTTTTCTAACGGGATGTCTGTAACACAAAAGACAATTGAGACATACGGGAAAGAATATGACTTAACGAGGGCAGCAGCAGCTGCATTTATGCAGAAAATGAGCCAAGTAACCCAAGTTGTTGATCTCAAAGGAAGAATTATCTCAGTTAAGGAGAGAAATATTATTGGGATAATGAATGAACAATAACCGGTTAAACGAACAAATAAAATGAAGCTATTTCATAGGGGGGGTAAATCACCCCATGGG
>JAEZBW010000027.1 GCA_023426765.1 Bacillota bacterium | reverse complement strand
TAATTACAACTCTCCGATATACAGGAAGTTTGTTTCCAGGCTGGTGGAAAAGCTTGCCGAACATTACTGCCCCCATCCTGCGGTCATCGGATGGCAGATAGACAACGAACTGAATTGTGAAACGGATGTGTTCTATTCAGAATCGGATCATGAGGCTTTCCGGGCGTATCTGAAAAACAGGTTCGGAACGATTGAAAAATTGAACGAAGCCATGGGGACGGTGTTCTGGAACCAGACATACACCTCATGGGACGAGGTGCACTTAACAAGACCGACCATCCACAAAGCAAACAACCCGCACCTGTCGCTTGAGGAAAAGCGGTTCATTTCGCAAAGCACCATATCCTTTTGCAAGCTGCAGGCGGACATTATCCGAAAATATGCGCCAAAAGGCCAGTTCATCACCACGAACGGCATTTTTGGCCATTTGGACAGCCATGAAATGACGGAAACAGCGCTGGATTTCATCACCTATGACAGTTATCCGAATTTTGCCTTCGGCGAGGGCTCGGAACCCCGAAAACCGGGCAGCCTGAATGACCGGAAGTCTTCAGGCAGGCTGGCGAGGGTACGGTCTATGTCAACCTGTTTTGGCATCATGGAACAGCAATCGGGGGCTGGCGGCTGGGATACGCGAATGAAGCAGCCTGCTCCGAAACCGGGGCAAATGAAGCTGTGGACCTTCCAATCCATCGCACACGGGGCAGACATGATCTGTTACTTCCGATGGAGGACCTGCTGGGTAGGGACGGAAATTTACTGGCATGGCCTGAATGATTATTCGAACTTGCCAAACCGCCGCCTTGCAGAGCTGCAGGATATCAATGAGAGCTTGAACAAGATACGGAATGTGGCAGGCGCTGCTTACCAGGCGAAGATTGCCATTGTGAAGGACTACGACAACGAATGGGATGGAGAACAGGATCAATGGCATGGCCCGCTGGACGCTTTCAGTGAAGACGGCTGGTTTGCCGCTGCCCAGCGGACACACACGCCCATGGACATCCTGTTCTTACGAAAAACCGGAGCGAATAAGACAACCGTCTCTGATATGCAAAAATATGACCTTCTGATATACCCGCATGCGACAATTCTTACTGAAGAAACGGCAGCAATCCTTACGGCTTATGTTTCCGACGGCGGAAAACTGATCATGGGGGCACGCACGGGATACAAGGATGAATATGGGCGCTGCCCGATGCATCCGATGCCGGGTTTTGCAGCAGGGCTGTGCGGTGTCAGGGTAAAAGACTATACCTGTCTTGGGCCGGGGGATGATCCGGTATATGTAATTTGGGAAGATGAGCAAATTGAAGCACCTGTTTTTAATGATATTCTGGAACCGGAAGGCGCAAGGGTGCTGGCAGTCTTTAAAGGCAATTACTATGATGGTTCGCCTGCTTTGGTGGCAAATGATGTCGGCAGGGGCACCGCATATTATTTCGGTGCCGGTTTTAGTGCGGGAACAGCAGAGGCATTCCTGCGGAAGCTGGGTTTGGCGTCTCCTTTTGCGCAATGGCTGGAATTGCCTGAGGAAGTTGAATTGGCGGTAAGGTCAAAGAATGGAAGGCATTACTGTTTTCTTATGAATTACATGCCTTACTCCACAGACATAGATGTTCGGAGACCGATGAAGGATCTTCTTTCAGGGGAAACCGTCTCGGGCAGGGTACTCCTTGAAAAATACGGCGTCATGGTTTTGGAGTGTGCTGAATCAATGGAAGACCAAGAAAACAGGTAAAAGGAGTTTTTTACAGACACAGGTTTGTTCATGCAGTATTTGCCCAGATCATTTTGATAATTTCATGATGAATAACACATTTCTGTACTAATTCATAAAATTCTGAATATTATACCCAAGTCACGGACAACCAATGCGCCACTATGACGTTCACGGCTTTGTCCGAAACCGGAAACGCAATCTGGGGAAGCAAGTAACAGCACAAGGGGACGCACAAGGGGCCGGTTCTTCTGTGCACCTGTGCACCGGCGCGCAGAAGAACCTTTTCTTGGCGCTCCATATGCGATATTATATAAGAAGATTTCATGAAGCCTTAGATTTGGCTTTGTATTGCCAGGCAGGAAGTATTATCGGAAAGCAGGGAGAAAAATGTTTGATAAGAATGCAGTTGCAAAAAAGCCGCCGATGGGGTGGAACAGCTATGACTATTATGACACGACGGTGACCGAGCAGGATGTGAGGGCGAATGCCAAATACATGGCAGCCAATTTGAAGCCCTTTGGATATGAATACGTTGTTGTTGACATCCAATGGTCTGATCCGGATGCGGGGAAAAATCGTCCGAAGGAGCAATACATCAGCTTCAGCCGTTTTTGCCTTGACGAATACTCCAGGCAGATCCCAGCAGAAAACCGTTTTCCTTCTTCCAGGAATGGAGCGGGCTTTAAACCGCTTGCAGACTATATACACAGCCTGGGCTTGAAATTCGGCATCCATATCATGCGGGGAATACCCAGGTATGCGGCACATGCCCATATGAAGCTGAAAGGCACCGATGTCACCGCAAACCAAATCGCCAACCCCTTTTCCATCAGCAAATAGAACGGGGACATGTATGGCGTGCTGCACGACAAGCCGGGCGCACAGGAGTATTACAACTCCCTGTTTGAACTGTACGCGCAGTGGGGCGTGGACTTTGTCAAGGTGGACGACATCTGCAACACCAACATGTATGAAAAGAACCCCTACTCGGCGGAAAAGGAAGTTGAAATGATCCACAAGGCAATTGCCGCCTGCGGCAGGCCGATGGTCTTGAGCCTGTCCCCCGGGCCTGCTGTGATCGAAAAGGCATGGCACATGGAAAAGTATGCGAACATGTGGCGCATCACCGACGATTTCTGGGACGACTGGGGACTTCTGAAAGCCATGTTCGAGCGCTGCGAGGTGTGGCTGAAGCATGTGTCCGAAGGCTGCTTCCCGGATTGTGACATGCTGCCGGTGGGACGGCTGGGAAAGGGCTTCAAAAATGAGCGCAGCACGAACTTTACCTGGGACGAGCAAAAAACCATGCTGACGCTTTGGTGCATGTTCCGATCTCCCCTGATGATTGGAGCCGACCTGCCCCAGTTGGATAAGGCCACGCTGGGGCTGCTGACGAACCGGGATGTCCTTTATATGGTTAACGATTGTCACGGAGCCCGCCAGGTGTCCCGTGACAAGGAACACGCAGTGTGGACTTGCCAGGATGATAACAGTAAAAACAGCTTCATCGCGCTTTTCAACTTGTCCGACAGGGAAAAGGGGATAGAAGCATCCCTTGAGGAGATCGGGATTACCGGGAGTTTTATTTTAGAAGACTTATGGGAGCACCGGGCTGCTAACCCGCTGCAGGACCCGGTGGCATCCTTACGCGACGGCAGGATTTCAGCAACGGTGCCTCCCCATGGCGTTGTCCTTTACAAAATCGTAGTATAAGCGATATCCATGATTGGTTATACCGGAGAAATGCTATCCGGCGGCTTGCCCAATGTTCTGCAACACATAAAAACCTACCCTGGACAAGAAGGGAAGGTGTGTACTTTGTTCAGTATACAATGAAATAAATTTTATGTATAATAAAAGAAGTTGCTGGAACATATATGGAATATCTGTTACGGAGCTGCACGATGTATAAACTTTTGCTTGTGGATGATGAAGCCAGACAGGTAAAGGCTCTGGAGAACATCATATCCAGGTTGAAGCCGCAATATGAAATCTTTAAAGCGGAAAATGGACAGGAAGCCTTATCCTTTTTGCGTTACAACAGCATAGATATCCTTATGACCGACATTAAAATGCCAATGATGGATGGGCTTGAATTGATTGAAAAACTGTCGGAGACCGGGCAAAAAACTAAAATTGTTATCCTGAGCGGATACGAGGAATTTTCATATGCTCAAAAGGCAATCCGGTTTAATGTTCATGATTATTTGGTAAAACCTGTAAGTAAAAATGATTTGCAGGAGCTGCTGGATAGAATTGAAAAGTCACTGGAGGACGAACGAAAACAGATACAACAGCAAATCAGTTTGAAGCAAAGATTGGATAACTCATTGCCTGTTTATCTTGAACACCAGCTGAACAAATGGGTGCGCGGGAAGCTGGATGAAGAAGGATGCCGCGAGATATCCTCCATTTTTTCTCAAAACATATATGGAGCAGTTTTTATCATGGACTGCCATAGAATAGAAAAACCTTCTGAAGTATTGGATCAGGACAAAACCAGCGAATATCTGCAGCGCATCAAGTTTGCAATCAAAAATAATCTGAAACCGGTCGGACATACGATTTCATTTCCTCTGGAGGGCTATAGGGATTTTGTCGTTACGATCATCAGCACAGATCACCCCTTTAAATTATCATCCTATACTATTTCCAAAAGGCTTAATGACGTTATTAAAGAGCTTCAGTTTGAACTGCATACGGTTATTACTCTTGGATTAAGCCATCCTGCAGACAACATTTGCGCAAACATATCCGCATGCTTCCATGAGGCCTTCACTGCTATTGAAAAAAGGTTTTTTACGGGTCTAGGAAAAATAATATACCCTTCAGATCCATCAGCAAAGCCGGCGTTTGTTTTAGATCTTACTTTAACGGAGGAAGAACTGGCGGAAGCTTTTCGCCGTATGGACAAAAATGCTGTTCTCCGAATAACCGGTAAGACCTTCGAGAAGGTGGATGCGGATTGCTGTTTTGAACCGGAAAGGTTTAAGGAAGAATGGATGATTCTTGTTCTGAATCAGATGAAATGTTTATATCCTATGATGACCGAGGAGGAGTATCACGCCTGTATCCATGATGTGAAGGAAAAAATTTCCGGGTGCAGGGATTATAAGCAATTATGGCATTGCATCAACCGTACTCTGGGGGATGCAATTGATCTGCTGAATAGCAGGGTAAACTCTAAAAACAGTATTATCATTGAGAAATGTAAGAAATTCATGGATGAAAACTTTATGCGGGATCTTTCCCTGGAATCCGTTGCACAAAAGTATTCCTTCAATCCTTCCTATTTCAGCAACCTATTCAAGAACCATTTAGGAGTTGGTTTTTCAGAATACTTAATCCGTATTCGGATGGAAAAAGCCCAGGCCCTGCTGAAAAGCTCCGGTGACAGTATGGCAGATATCGCAGAAAAGGTGGGTTTCCATGATCCAACCTATTTTAACAGGGTCTTCAAGCGCCAAACTGGTTATTCGCCGTTAAGGTACCGCAAAATGTATGAAAACAGGATGGACTGACGATGGGGAAGCTGCTGAGATTTATAGACGGAATCAGCTTAAGAACAAAGCTGGTGTATACGTATATCATATTGATTACCATACCGGTTCTTTTTATCGGTATCCGTTATTATTATACCAGTACCGGCATCATTTCCGATATCGCCAGCAAAAACGCCTATGAGATTGTTCAAAAGAATAATGAGCTGATCGATGTGAAGCTGAGCCAGATTATGAATAACATCTCTTCCCTGATTACCGACAAAGAGCTGGTGGATGCCTTTTCGGGTGTGGAGCCCGAAGATGACTACAATGTGCTGCTTACCGACAATAAGGTGAGCAATGTTCTAAACAAATATTTCCTGCAATCGGAGGATATTTATTCCGCACAGCTGGCAACAAGCTATTTTGTTTTTGCTCCGCGCTCCTTTGCAATGACCACCGTCAAAACGATCATTCCCAAAGACAGCTTCATCCATTCAAGGCTTTATACCATCGCCCAGGAGAACAGTGGTAAAATCCAATGGGTTCCCACCTACGATTTTGGCCAGATGTTCAACCTCACATATCTTCATGACATTGATGTGGATTATCGATATATGTTTTCAGCAGTAGTTGAGGTGAAAGGTACCTATTTTGAAAACGGAGTTTATCATAGTTTAAACGAAGATATTGAAAAACCAATCCTTATTCTGAATTTTAAGGAGGATTTTTTCGAACAGATACATAAAAATAGTGTCCCTGTTGAGGGAAGCTATTTTTTCGTTGCAACGGGGGACGGGCATATTGTTTCCCATTCCAATCAAAATATGATTGCAAAAAGAATATCTATGCCATGGTTTGACAATCTTGTCAATCAGGGAGGCGGAACAAGCCTTGTAGAAATTGATGGAGAAAAAATGATCGTTTGCTGCAGTACATCCAGGGTTACGGGATGGATCTCAGTTGTGGTGATTCCTCCAGGACAACTGGTTGCACCGGTCATACCGGCAATTCGAACTTATACGGTATATGTTGCCATGGCGTTGACATTAGTTTCCATCCTTGTTTCTTACCTTATCTCGATGAAAATTACAAATCCAATCAATAAATTAATCAGTGCTATTAAAAGAACCGGAGAAGGCAATTTTGATCTGAAGATGCCGGAAGAAGGCGGTAAGGAGTCAAAAGAGCTCATACACCGGTATAATGTCATGAATGAAAGAATACAAAAATTGATCAGGGAAAATTATGAAACGAAAATTAAAGAAAAGGAGGCTGAAATTACTGCGTTAAGCCTGCAATTGGATCCTCATTTTATGTATAATACTCTGAATTTAATAAGCCTCATTTCCATGGAAAATGGTCAGGATGAAGTGAGCGAAATGCTGGTGAATCTTTCAAAAATGATGAAATATACAGTGAAGCGAAGAGCGGATTTGGTTCTCTTTCAGGAAGATATGGAGTATTTGAAAAGCTACATATTTATTATGACAAAAAGGTTTGAAGGAAAATTCATAGTCCGGTTTGATATCGATCCAGGCCTTGCAGATTCCCTTGTTCCGAAATTTTTCCTGCAGCCGATAGCGGAGAATGCACTGATCCATGGTTTTGATTCATTGCTGCATCTTGGAGTGCTGAAAATCACCTGTTACATTCAGGACAAGACCAGGTTTTTTTGTGTTGAGGACAACGGAAAGGGAATGGATGCGGAAAGGATCCGGCAGATTACCGATTCCAAGGATGGATCCATCGGGATCAACAATGTGGATAAGCGGATTAAGCTGTTGTTTGGTGACAGCTTTGGCGTCAGTATCTTATCCGAGCCGGATAAGGGCACTAAAGTGGTGATTCGTCTTCCCCTCGCTGAAGAAAATTTACATAAAGAGGTACAGCTGTGAAAAACGGAATGAACCTGGTGCTGCAGGCATATAGCTCATTGAATTCCTGATTGTTTTCACGATCTAAAAAAAGTCCAAAAAAACAAAATGATTTCAATTTCTCAGTGCCAAACCTGTTTTATACTATCTGGTAAAGAGGCTGCAGCTCTTATTCAAATTGAGAGTTTCGAGGAGGTACATTTTATGAAGAGATCGACAAAGGTTATTTCCCTGTTGATTATTTCCTGTATGGTTATGGGTCTGGTATTAACCGCATGCAGTACGGGTACCGGAACCTCCACGGCGACACAGCCGACAAAAGCACCTGACACTGCCGGTGGTAATGACGGGAAACAACCTGTTAAACTAAAGTTTACATACTGGGGAAGCCCGGATGAGAAAAAAGCGATTGAAAACGCCTGTGCGAAATTTACTGAAAAATATCCGTGGATAACCGTTGAAACCATTCAGATTCCCAACTCTGATTATAACGCCAAGCTTACAGCCATGTCGGCAGGGAATGATATTCCGGACACCGGCTATATGACAGGAGATTTAGGGGACACATGGGCAAATGAGGGAAAATTTGTAAACCTGTTTGAAATGTTTGCCAAGGATCCGGAACTAAAAAAAGAAGACTTTCTTGACTTTATCTGGTATAAGCTTACTCCGGATAATGCCTGGGGGATCAGTACAGCAGGCGAATGCTTCGGGTTATACTACAATAAGGATCTGCTAAAGAAGGCAGGATATGATTCTCTTCCGACAACAGCAGAAACAGCCATGAACTGGGATGAATTCGTATCGCTGTGCAAGAAGGTCACTATCGACAAAAATGGAAAAACCGCAGCTGATGCCGGGTTTGATCCGGAAAACATCAAGCAGTATGGGTTCATGTTTGAAACATGGGATCAGCCCATTAACAACTTCATTTACAGTAATGGCGGAGCCTGGGCATCGGAGGACGGAAAGGAATTTGTTTTGAATTCCCCGGAAGCCGCCGAAGCCATACAAAACCTGGCCGATTTGATCAACGTTCACCATGTGGCTCCTTCACCGCTTGCGGCAAAATCACTGCCTGCCATGAATATTGCTTTGGAATCCGGGCTCACGGCCATGGTGCTGGGAGGTCAGTGGATTAACCTGGACCTGGGCAATGCAAAAGCAAATTACGATATCGGTGTATTGCCGGTTCTTAAGAAGAGTATTACCATTGGCCTTAGCGGCGCAACCGTATTTTTCAAGGAATCCAAAAACCCGGAAGAAGCATGGATGCTGTTTAAGTGGATGTCGGATCCCGCTGGCGCCATCGAATTATATTCCGATGGATTATGGATGCCTACCCTGAAGAAATGGTATACCGATCCGGCGCTTGTGGCAAAATGGGTGGATGCAAATCCATATGCCCACCCGGCAGGATTCAAGGAAGCCATGATGGATCAGCTGATGAAAAACGGTGTTCCCCAACCTCAGTATTACCTGAAAAATTACGCCAAGTTGGCTCCTATTGTCACTTCCTCCTGGGATCAGGTTTGGCTTGGCAAGAAAACTGCAGCCGAGGCACTGGCCGAAATGGAACCTTTGGCAAAAGCTGAGTACAAGGGACGGTATGACGTTCAGTAAACTGTCCGTTCATGGTTTCAATCTCCGGAAAGCCAGAATTTCGATTCTGGCTTTCCTTAAATATTGATGAAAGAGGAATACCCATGAAAACAAATGCATCCGTTCTATCGAAATCCATTTACACATCGCAAATAACCAGGAGAAGAAACCTTAAGCTTGGCTTATTGTTCACAGCGCCGGTTCTATTGGGATATTTCATTTTCGTATTTGTTCCCCTGATTATCACAGGAAGCCTCAGCTTAATGGATTATTCCCTCGGCTCACCCAACAACACCTTTATCGGGATGAAAAACTATATCAATATGTTTACCGGACAGGATATTTATTTCTGGCCCTCTGTAAAAGCTACCATGTATTATGTGCTGGGAAGTGTTCCGCTGAATATCATCATTTCCTATACCATAGCGGTTTTACTGAATGAAAAAATCCGTTGCAGGTCATTATTCAGGGGGATATTTTATCTGCCCGTGGTTATCCCTCTGGCGGCAGGCTGTTCCATATGGCTCTGGATGCTTCAGCCCGATTTCGGTATTGTCAATCAATTGCTTGAACTGGTGGGGATTCCAGGGGGGACATGGCTTTCCATGGATACAACAGTAATACCTTCCTTCATTCTTGTGAGCATATGGCTGTGTGGGGGCCCCATTGTCATTTTTCTTGCAGGCCTGCAGGGAATCCCGCACCATTTGTATGAAGCCATTGAATGCGATGGGGGAAACAGCTGGCATAAATTATTTTATGTTACCATCCCCATGTCTTCCTCCATTATCTTCTTCAATACGGTAATGGGTGTAATCAACGCCTTTCAGGCTTTTGTTCAAACAGTGGTTCTGACACCGGGCTACAGCCAGATGATGATGGGACAGCCCAACAATGCGGGCCTTCTTTATGTTCCGTACATTTACAATAAAGCATTCAGATTTTCGCAAATGGGTGCTGCCAGTGCCGCGGCCATCATTCTTCTGATTGTCATCGGAATTTTTACTATCCTGTTTTTCAGGCTGCAAAAGTCATACGTTTATTACGAAGGAGATGTAAAAAGGAAATGAGAAAGAAGGAAACGATAAAAAGCATACTCGTTCACGTCATATTATTGATAACAGCTGCCTTGTTTATCTTCCCGTTTTATTGGATGCTCAGAACATCAGTGGTCGGTACCGGCGGAATATTTTCTCCAGATATTCACATACTTCCAACCGAATTGAAATTGGATAATTTCAGTCGGGCGCTAACCGCCCTGCCTTTTGGTGTTTACTTTTTAAATACACTCATCATTACCGTACTGAATGTGATTGGTGTTTTATTAACCAGCTCCCTGTGCGCCTATGGATTTTCCAGAATAGAATGGCCGGGCAGGGATAAGGTTTTCGGCATCATGCTGACGGCATTGATGCTTCCCTACTCGGTGCTGATGATTCCGCATTTTATTGGATGGAGCTTTCTGGGCCTTACAAACACCTTCGTTCCACTCATTGTTCCGGCGTATTTGGGAGGTGGCCTGTTTAACATCTTCCTGCTGCGTCAATTTTTTCTGGGAATTCCCAAGGAGATGGATGAAGCTGCTCATATGGAGGGTGCTGGCCACTTGCGGATTTACTGGTCCATCATTTTGCCCCTTAGCAAACAGTCTCTAATTGTGGTGGGCCTGCTTACATACCTGACGAACTGGAATGATTATCTAGCGCCGATGATTTATATCTCCTCCGAAAAGAAATTTACATTAATGCTGGGGCTGAACCAGTTCATGGGAGGATACAATGCCCAGTGGAATTTGATGATGGCTGCCGTGGTTGTTATTGTCATACCTTCCATTGTCATTTATCTGTTCGCCCAAAGGTACTTTGTCGAGGGTATTGCAATGACCGGTATCAAAGGATAAAAGAAGCACAGGGGAAGCACAGAATGACTGTCCCCCTTGTGCTTTGCAGGCTTATTTATCAAAAGCCCAAGGGGTTCCGGCTTGGCCGGAACCCTTCAAAATTAATAACAAACCGACTTCCCGAGCCGGCTCCGAGGCAGAAATCCCTAGAGCTTCAGAAATGCTGCCGAATCCATACCTGCATTTCCCCCTGGCCCCTGTTGCCCCACAGGAAATAGGGCACCGCCTTAAGCCGGACAGGCTCATCCTGTTTCTCCAGGGGTTTGTACAGGACATCATCCCAATTTTCTTCTTTCCGGCGGAATCCTGAAGCCTGGATGGTTACAGCGCCTCCCAGGAATTCTTCATCAAACGCGCATTTCATATCGGGTTCCCCGGCAATGGACAAAGCAGAAAGGTTCCTTCCGTTATCGGCTTCTTCCAGGCAGTAAACAAGCGGCCCCCTCTGGATGGCCGTCCTTCCTGCATTTGCCCTGACCCTGGGATTGGCCTGAAGCAATTCCGCCGGCATGTCCATCACCAGCGTAACCTCATCTGCTGCGTTCCAGCATCTGTCCAGAATCAGGTAACCGTTTGCCAACCGGCTTTCTTCTCCTGCTTCCCTGCCATTAATGCGGACAGTCCAGTGCCTGCAC